>JBKGUS010000126.1:0-13374 GCA_046462295.1 Thermoleophilaceae bacterium
GGCGCCGCGGAGCGGCGGCCGCGCCCAAGCCGCGCGGCACGGAGGGGGGTTCCCGCGCGCTCGCGGCCGGCAGCGCCGCCGCCGCCGGCCGCTGGCGCCTTCTGGCGGCCGCCGCCGGCGTCCTCGCCCTGATCCTGGTCGTGGTGCTGCTCTGGCCCATCGGGGTCCTCACCGGCGGCGACGACGAGGAGCCGGGCGAGGCGAGTGCGGGCTCCCGGAACCAGCCCCAGCAGGCGCAGGGAGGGGACGGCGGGCGGATCCCGACTGGCACCCAGGGTCAGGCGATCATCGCCCGCCAGGGGGGCGCGACCCAGATCCTGGTCACCGCGAGCGGCCTCGAACCCAGCACGCAGAACAATGCCTACCAGGTCTACCTCGCCAATTCCGAGGAGGACCGCAGGTCGCTGGGCGCGACCGTGACCGACCAGCAGGGCAACCTTCAGGCCGGCGCCCCGCTACCGAGGAACTTCGAGGACTACGAGTTCATCGACCTGGCATCGGTGACGGTCCGGGGGCGCGGCCAGAATCAGCGCTTCGAAGACGGCCCGACCGTGCTCCGCGGCCTCCTGGAGCTGCGCGACAGGCCCATCACGCGCAACCGGATCACCCTGCTCGGCGAGATCCGGCTGCGCCCGCTCCCCGACTAGCACGGCTATCGTCGGGGGCATGTGTCGCAACATCCGCACGCTCCACAACTTCGAGCCCCCGGCCACCGATGAAGAGATTCGCTCGGCGGCGCTGCAGTACGTCCGCAAGATCAGCGGCTACACGAAGCCCTCGCAGGCCAACGCCGAGGCCTTCGAGCGCGCCGTGGACGCCGTGGCGGCCGCGTCTGCGCAGCTGCTGAGTGAGCTCGTGACGTCCGCCGCGCCCAAGGACCGCGAGGTCGAGGCGGCCAAGCGGCGCGCCCGCGCCGCCGAGCGCTACGCCGCCTAGCTCAAGCTTCAGCGCGCCGCTGCCGACGCACCTAGTGCGATGGCGCGGAGCCCCCACCCGACGCCGGAGGTCGCGCGTGCGCGCCGCTACGCCGCCCGTGTGCGGATACTGCTCGCCCTCGTGGGCGGCGGGCTGCTGGCGGTCGACCCCGCCGTGACCCCCCACCCGGTTCCCGCGGCGATCGGGTTCGCGGTGATCGGCGTGACGGGCGTCTTCGAGTGGGCCGTCCAGAACGGGCGCTGGCTGGCCGTGGAGGAGGCCCTCTCGTGCGTCGCGGTCGTCTGCATGGTGGGTTTCAACGCCGGCGAGGTGAACCTCGTAAGCATGCTCTGGCTGGTGGCCGCCGCGAGCGGCGTACTCGCCCGCGGCGGGCGGGTCGGCGTTGTGGGCCGGGCCGTGGTGGTCGGGACGCTGCTCTCCCCGATCGTCACCCAGGGCGTGATGAGCCCCGAGGCGATCGGGTTCGCGGCCGCCTCGGTGGCCCTGCTGCTGGCGACCGGCCGGATCTCGCGCGAGACCGCGGAGCTGCTCCACCGCGCCCGCCACGACGCGGCACACGACTCGCTCACGGGTCTGCTGTCACGCGCCTGCTTCCGCTCTCAGGTGGACCGCCTGACGGCGGTGGCGACGGCGGAGCGGCCCGCCACCCTGATCGCCATCGACCTCGACGACTTCGGCGCGATCAACAAGCGCCTCGGGCACGCGGCCGGCGACCGCCTGCTCGTGCAGGCCGCCCGCGCCATGGAGGAGACGCTCCGCGAGGGCGACGTGCTCGGCCGGCTCGGGGGCGACGAGTTCGCCGCACTCGTGTTCTGCGAGGACCCCGTCCCTGTGGCGCAGCGGCTGCTCGCCGCGGTGGCGTCGAACGGCGTGCGCGGCTCGTCGGGCTGCGCCGGGATCGCCAGCTCGCCGCGGGACGGGATCGGCGCCGAGGCGCTCCTCGCCGCGGCCGACGTGGCGCTGCGGATCTCGAAGCGCGCCGGCAAGCACGCCGTGCGCGTCTACGAAGGCGCGCCGATCGCCGCGGGCGGGGCGGACGGCGCCCGAGCCGCGCTGGAGCGCCTCTGTCACGGCTACGGCCTGCGGATGGCGACCCAGCCGATCGTGGACCTGGAGAGCGGCCGCATCCACGCCTACGAGGCGCTCGCCCGCTTCGCCACCCGCGGCGGCGAGGGCCCGCTGCACTGGTTCGCCCTGGCCGACGAGTTCGGCCTGCGCGCCGAGCTCGAGCTGGCCTGCCTCAAGACGTCGCTCGCGCTGCTCCCGAAGCTGCCGGAGGGCACCCGCCTGAGCGCCAACCTGTCGGCGCCGCTGCTCGTGGACCCGCGCACCGCCGAGCTGCTCGACGCCTCCGAGGACCTCTCGCGCCTGGTCATCGAGGTGACCGAGGAGACGCTCGTCCGACACGGCGAAGCCGTGGACCGCACCCTGGCGAGCCTCAGGCGCCGCGGCGTGCTGTTCGCGGTCGACGACGTGGGCGCCGGTTACTCGGGCCTGAGCCAGCTCGCGACGCTCCACCCCACCTATCTCAAGCTCGACCGCAGCCTCGTCAACGAGATCGCCCGCGAGCCCGCCCGGGTGGAGCTGGTGCGCGCGCTTTCCGTCTACGCCCGCGGCACGGGCGGGATGCTGGTCGCGGAGGGCGTCGAGACCGCCGAGCAGCTCGCCCACGTACGTGCCGCCGGCGCCCCGCTCGCCCAGGGTTATCTGCTCGCCCGGCCCGGCGATCCCTGGCCGCAGCTGGACGACGACGCCCGCGCCCTAGTCGGGGAGCAGCTTGCCGGGGTTCATGATCCCGGCGGGGTCGAGCCGCTGCTTCGCGGCGCGGATGAGGTCGAGGCCGACCTCGCCCACCTCGGCGGCCATCCAGGCGGCGTGGTCGCGGCCGACGGCGTGGTGGTGGGTGATGGTGCCGCCCGCGGCGACGATCGCGTCGCTGGCCGCTGACTTCGCCGCGCGCCACTGGTCGAGCGGCGCGTCCGACTGGCGTGCCAGGAAGGTGAAGTAGAGCGAGGCGCCCGACCGGTACAGGTGGGACACGTGGCACATGACCACCGGCGGCGTGCCGGCGTCGGTCAGCGAGCGGCGCAGCGCGCCGCGCACGGCCTCGTACAGCGCCTCCAGGCCGCTCCAACTCGCCGCCGTCTCGAGCGTCTCGACCAGCAGGCCGCGGTCCAGCAGCTCGTCGCGCAGGTAGGGGCCCGCGTAGCGGCCTCGCAGCCAGGCCTCCCCCGGCCTGCGGCCCAGCCGGATCCCGCCGCCGGCACGCAGCAGCGCGCCGGCGCGCAGGCGGCGCCGCTCGACGTCCTCCTCCTCGCCCTCGAAGCCCGTGATGGCCAGGCAGCCGCCCTCGTGGCCGCGGATGCGCATGTAGGCGCGCCTCGCCTTCTCGACGGCGCCGCCGGCGCTCGTGGCGAGCGCGATCGCGAGCCGCGTTTCCTCCTCGTCGGAAAGCCGCGCCACGTCGGGCGCGGCGTCGGCCTGCTCCATGACCCGGAACGCCTCACGTCCCTCTGCGAAGGAGCGGAACGACCAGCCCTCGTAGCGGCGCACCTGCGGCGCGGGCCGCACGCGCAGGGTGGCCTCGCAGATCACGCCGAGCACCCCCTCGGAGCCCACCACCAGCTCACCCAGGTCGGGGCCGGCCGCGCTGGCCGGCACCGCGCGGCGCCGGACCTCGCCGGCCGGGGCGACCAGCCGCAGGCCTTCGACCAGCTCGTCGATCCGCCCGTAGCCGCTCGACGCCTGCCCGGCCGAGCGGGTGGCGACCCAGCCGCCGACGGTGGAGTACTCGAACGACTGCGGGAAGTGGCCCAGCGTCAGGCCCTGCTCGCCCAGCCGCCGCTCGGCCTCGGGGCCGAGCAGGCCCGCCTCGAGCGTGGCGGTCAGCGAGGCGCGATCCACGTCCACGACCCGGTCGAGCCGGCGCAGGTCGAGCGCCACCGCCCCGTCGAAGCCGTCGGAGAACGGCTCCACCCCGCCGACCACGCTGGTGCCGCCGCCGAACGGCACAACGGCCACGCGCGCCTCCGAGCAGGCCTCGAGCACCGCCCGGATCTCGTCCGCCGTAGCCGGCGCCGCCACGGCGTCGGGGGCGCGGGAGGCGTCGCCGGAGCGCAGCCGCACCAGGTCGGGGTAGCTGCGCCCGGCCGCGTGCTCGACCCGGGCGGCGCGGTCGTCCAGCACGTGCTCCGCACCCACCGCGGCCTCGAGCCGCGCCCGGGCGCCGCTCGGCAGGCGCGGCTCCGGCAGCCGCACCTCCTCGAGCGCCACGTGCTCGTGCCGGACGGAGAGGTCGGCGCCGAGCTCGTCGCGCAGCAGCGCCGCCGCCGGCTCGGGCAGGGAGATCTGGTGGCCGTCCTGGCCCCAGCCCCACCACCTCATCGCTGCTCGGAGCTCCCGAAGACGGCGTCCAGCCCCTCCACCGCCCCCTTCACCTGCCGCTTGCCGGCGGCACGGAACTGGAGCGGGGCGAAGCGCGCCCAGCCCCGCGGCCGCTGGTCGAGCGACACGGTCACGCGGGTGCCGCCGGCGTCCTCCGCGAGCGCGATCTCGGTGGTCGCGCTGGCCAGGATCCGCTCGAAGGGTGACTCCTCCACCTCCTGGCGCCACACCACGCGGCGCTCGGGCTCGGTCTCGACGCGGCTGTAGTCGACTCGCACGGACTTGCCCTGCGGCGAGCTGAGCACGGTCGTCCAGGCGTCGTCGGTGGCCTCCTCGACCCGCGTGACGCCGGGCCACCACTGCGCCAGCCGGGCCGGGTCGCTCACCAGGCCCCACACCTCCTCCGGGGCGGCCGGCACGACCGTTTCCTCTCTGAGAATCACTCCGAGTCGTACGAGATCAGGCTGTGCACGTCGTATCCGCTCAGCCTCTCGCGTCCCCTCAGGAACCCCAACTCGATCACGAAGGCGCATCCTGCCACGACGCCGCCCGCCTGCTCTACCAGGCCGCACAGCGCCGCGGCGGTGCCGCCGGTGGCCAGCAGGTCGTCGTGCACGAGCACGCGCGCACCGTTCCGGATCGCGTCGGCGTGCACCTCCAAGGCGTCCACGCCGTACTCGAGCTGGTACTCGACCGACGAGACCTCGCGCGGCAGCTTGCCGGGCTTGCGGGCCAGGATGAAGCCGCCGCCGACGGCCACCGCCACGGCGGCGCCGAGCACGAAGCCACGCGCCTCGGCCGACACCACGTACTCGATCTCCCGCTCCCGGGCGTAGTCCGCCAGCACGTCGACGGCCTCCCGAAGCGCGACCGCGTCGAGGAACAGCGGCGTGATGTCCTTGAAGACGATGCCCGGCTTCGGGAAGTCCGGGATGTCCTGGATGTGGTCGGCGAGCGCCACGCGGGCCCTTCGCTACCGGGCTAGCTTCCTCAGGTCCCGGATCAGCAGCAGGTGCTTCAGGTGCGACGCGATCGCGGCCAGGTTCTCCAGCGCCTCCACCGCCTCCTTGCGCCGCTCGGGGTTCCGCGAGCGCAGCGCCGGGGCGAGGATCTGCTCGAGCAGCGCGGCCTCACGGTCCGCCGAGGTGCGGAACACGCGCAGGTTGCGCCCGCCCACGCCGAAGCGCTTCAGCTCGGTCACGGCGCGCACGATCTCGCGCTCGGTGTCGTCGTAGACCACCTCGCCGTCGCGCCGCTCCCCCTTGATCACCCCGTAGTCCTCGAGCTCCTTCACGAGGCCAGGGTCGGCGCCCGTGTCCTCCAGCACCTCGTCGAGCCGGTAGACCGAGCCAGGGCCGCGCAGCGCGAAGCTGGCCCGCCGTGCGGCCGGCCGCGGCTCCGGGGCGGAGGGCTGCGGCGAGTCGGAGTCCGCCCGGCCCGCGGCCAGCTCCTGGCGGATCACCCGCAGCGGCAGGAACTCGTCGCGCTGCAGGCGCAGGATCGTGCGCAGCCGGTCCACGTCGGCCGGGCCGTAGAGGCGGTAGCCGCCCGGCGTGCGGCGCGGCGCCAGCAGCTTCTGGTCCTCCAGGTAGCGGATCTTCGAGATCGAGATGTCGGGGAACTCGCGCTCGAGCTGCTTGACGACCGCGCCGATCGTCAGCGCCTTCTCCTTGCGCGGCGGAGGGCCTCCCGCTACCTCTGTGCTCATCTCTCGTCCAGGTATGTGAGCTTGTACTTGCCGACCTGCAACTCGTCGCCGTCGGTCAGCCTGTGCGACTCGATCCGGCGCCGGTTCACGTAGGTGCCGTTCAGCGAGCCCAGGTCGTCGATGTAGAGCCCGTCGCGGCGACGCACGATCAGGGCGTGGTTGCGGGAGACGGTCACGTCGTCGAGGAAGATCTCCGCCTCAGGGCTGCGGCCGATCGTCATGCGCTCGCCGCTCAGGGTGAACGCCTCGCCCGAGCGCCCGCCGCCCGACCTGATGACGATGGTGGCGCCCTCGTGGGTGACCTCGTCGAGGTCGACGGCGCGCAGCTCGCCGGTCTCGTCCACCTGGTAGACCTCGGTCGTGTCGCCGGCCTTGCCCGACTCGGCCTCGCCCAGGAACGCCCCGCAGCGCTGGCAGTAGTTGGCGCCCTCCGCGTTGACGAATCCGCACTCGGGGCAGTGCATGGCGGCCTACTCGGGTCCGTCGTCGGCCGGGATTCCCTTCCCGGACAGGATGTCGGTGAGCTGCTGCACGTCGTCGCCGCTGATGACTGACTCGCCCTCGGCGTGCTTCTTGCGCAGCCTGTTCACAAGTTCCGCCCGCAAGATGTCGATCTTGCCGTGCAGGATGCGGCGGCGGTACGACACCTCCTGCTCCTCCTCGGTCAGTTGCTGGATGAGGTCCTTCAGCTCCTGGTCCGAGAGGGCACCGAGGTCCGGGAAAGTGTCCATTGGGCGACTATAGCCGATGCTCAAGTAGAGGTTGAGCCTTGGTGCAGCCCGCGCCACCCATCTTGCAGGTAGCGCGCGGTGGCCGCAAGCGTCAGAACGAGGCCCAGGTAGAGCAGGACCTCGGAGACCCAGGTCTCGACGATCATGGCGAGGCCGAGCGCCGCCATCACCGGCCAGACGGCCCAGCGGCCCAGCATGTTCACGCTCAGGTCGATGCCGCGCCGCAACGCGATCTGGGTCAGCAGCAGCATCAGCGCCTCGCGCCCCGCCAGCACGGGCAGCGCCCAGCGCGGCAGCAGCTCGAACTCCCAGGCCACAATCGCTCCCGAGATCACGAGCAGGCGGTCCGTGAGCGGGTCGAGCAGGGCGCCGAGGCGGCTGTACTGACCGGTCACTCGTGCGGCGATGCCGTCGAGCTGGTCGGCCCAGGCGATGAGCGCGAACAGGATGGTGGCGGCGGTGTCGCGGCCGTCGCCGGATTGGAGCGCCAGGATCAGGAAGACCGGGATCAGCGCGATCCGCACGAACCCGATGGCATTCGGGATCGTCCAGGGGTGGAGCGCCTCGCCGCGCAGCGTCTCCGGGGGCGGCCCGCCGGAGCGGTCGATGCCCACGAGGCGCCGGAAGGTCAGAGGGCGGCGCTCCGGGCCGGGCGGGCCGCCGCCTTCGCCGCCCCGCTCGCGGCTCAGGGAAGGCTCGCCCAAAGCTCCGCGGCCGCCGCGGCGGCGTCCTCGAGCGGCAGCGAGCGCTTCTCCTGGGCGCGCCGGATCTGCACGTCCACCTCGCCGGCCTCGAGTCCTCGCTTGCCGATAGTCAGACGCAGCGGGCAGCCGAGCAGCTCGGCGTCGGCGAACTTCTCCCCCGCGCTGCCCTCGCGGTCGTCGTAGAGCACGTCGAGGCCGTGGGCGCGCAGCTCCTCGTAGAGCCGGTCCCCCACCTCGCGCGCCTCCTCCCCGGGCTTCCCGAGCGTGACGATCTCCACGTCGAAGGGCGCCACGGCGCGCGGCCAGGAGATGCCCTGCTCGTCGGCGTACTGCTCGATGGCCGCGGCGACGATGCGGGCGGGGCCGATGCCGTACGAGCCCATCCAGATGAGCTGCTCCTTGCCCTGCTCGTCGAGGTAGCGGGCGCCCAGCGGCTCGGAGTAGCGCGTGCCGAGCTTGAAGATGTTGCCCACCTCGATCGCCGGCTCGATCGTGATCGGCGCCCCGTCCGGGCAGGTGTCGCCCTCCTCGACGCGGCGGACGTCGCCCCAGCTCGGGTCGAAGTCGCGCCCCGGCTCCACGCCGCGCAGGTGCAGGTCGTTCTCGTTGCCGCCCGTGACGAGGCCCTGAAGGCCGCGCAGGGCCTCGTCGGCGAGCACCTCCACGGGCGCGCCGACCGGGCCGATGAAGCCGGGCTCGGCCTTGAAGATCGAACGCACCTCCTCGGGCTCGGCCGGCCGGGCCGGTGTGCCGAGCGCGTTCTGCAGCTTGATCTCGTTGAGGCGGTGGTCGCCGCGCACCAGCACCAGCACGGGTCCCCGCCCGTCGGCCACCACGGGCATCGCCTTGATCACGGCGCCGGCGGGCACGCCGAGCAGGCGGGTCACGTCGTCGACCGTGGTGGCGCCGGGCGTCTCGACCCGCTCGGGCGCGTCGAGCGGCCCGGGCAGCCCATCGACGGGCCGCGGGGTGGCGCTCGCCACCTCGACGTTGGCCGCGTAGCCCGCCGAGGAGAGCGCCACGTCGTTCTCGCCCGCCCCGCAGGGCGCCATGTACTCGTGTGCGCCGAAGCCGCCCATCATCCCCACGTCCGACTCGACCCGGTACCACTCGAGCCCGGCCCGGTCGAAGATCCGGTCATAGGCCTCGATGTGGAGCTGGTAGGAGCGCTCCAGGCCGTCCCGATCTACGTCGAACGAGTACGAGTCCTTCATGATGAATTCGCGGGTCCGGAGCACGCCGGCGCGGGGACGCGGCTCGTCCCGCTCCTTCGTCTGGAAGTGGTAGAGGATCTTCGGCAGGTCGCGATAGGAGCGGATCTCGCGCGACACGTGCCAGGTGACGTTCTCCTCGTGGCTCATCGCGAGCACGAAGTCGGCGCCGCGGCGGTCCTTGAGCTTGAAGACCTCGTCGATGTCGTAGCGGCCGGTGCGCCGCCAGGTCTCGGCCGGCTGGATCACCGGCATCAGCATCTCCATGGCGCCGATCGCGTCGAGCTCCTCGCGGACGATCTGCTCGACCTTCCGGTGCGCCCGCCAGCCGGCCGGCAGCCAGGTCCAGAAGCCGGCGCTCACCTGCCTGGCGAGCCCGGCCCGCACGGTCAGCCGGTGCGAGACGGCCTCGGCGTCGGCCGGCGCCTCGCGCGTGGTCGGGAGGAAATAGCGGGAAAGGCGGGTCACGAGGGGGCGACTATATCCCCGGACGGCTCAATCTCATGGCCTGAAACGCCGATGTAGAGGGGAATGGCCCCGGCAGGGACCCAACGCGTGCTTCTGCGCCTCTGCTGGTACGGCGCAGCCGTGCTGATGGCCGCATTCGTGCTGCAGGCCGCGACCGGCGTGGCCGGCGACGAAGTGACCGGCCTGTTCCAGGACTACGTCTACAACGCCCTGCTGCTCGCCGGGGCGGGCTTCTGCCTGTGGCGAGCGGCGGCGTTCCGCGAGGAGCGCCTGGCCTGGCTCGTGATGGGCGCCGGCATCGTCGCCTGGACGGTGGCCGACGTTCTCTGGACGGCCGTATACGCCGATGAAGCAAGCCCGCCCTACCCGAGCCTGTCCGACGCGCTCTGGCTCGTCTACTACCCCGCCGCCTGCATCACGCTGCTGCTGCTGGCACGAGCCCGGGTCGGGAGGATCCGCCTCAACCTCCTGTTCGACGGGCTCATCGCCGCGCTCACGACCGCCGCGCTCGGCTGCGCGGTGCTGTACGGGCCGGTGGTCGAGGCGAGTGCCGGGACGCTTGGCCCCGAGGTGCTCACCAACCTCGCCTACCCGGTCGGCGACCTGCTCCTGCTCGGCCTCGTCGTGGCGATCCTCGGCCTCACCGGCTGGCGCCCCGACCGCGCCTGGGTCCTGCTCGGCGTGGGCCTGGCGCTCGCGGTCGTGGCGGACGGCGTGTACCTGCTGCAGACCGCGGAGGGCAGCTACGTCGAGGGCACGCTGCTCGAGACCCTGTGGCCTGGCTCGGCGCTTCTCGTGGGCCTGTCCGCGTGGCAGCCGGCTGAGCGGGCGGCGGCTTCCACCCACGAGAGCCTCCGGATGGTGCTGGTGCCGTTCGCGGCCGGCCTGACGGGGATCGGGGTGCTCACCTACGACCACTTCGATCGCCTGAACAAGGTCACGCTGCTCCTCGGCTCGGTGGCGCTCCTGTTCGTGGTGGTGCGGACCGCGCTGCTGTTCTACGAGAACCAGCGCATGATCGCGCGCATTCACGACGAGGCGCGCACGGACCCGCTGACCGGCCTGCGCAACCGGCGCAGCCTGATGGACGACCTGGCCGCGCAGCTCGAGCTCGCGACGCCGGAGGAGCCGCGGGCGATCGTGCTGTTCGATCTCGACGGCTTCAAGGAGTACAACGACGCCTTCGGCCACCCCGCCGGGGACGGACTGCTCGTCAGGCTCGGGATGCGGCTGGCGGATGTCGTTCAGGGCCACGGGCGGGCGTACCGGCTCGGGGGCGACGAGTTCTGCGTGCTCCTGCGGCCCGGCGCGGGAGGCGTCGAGCCGCTGACGATGGCCTGCGTGACGGCCCTGAGCGAGCACGGCGAGGGCTTCGACGTGACGACCTCCCACGGGGCCGTGCTGGCGCCGGCGGAGGCGCGCACGGCCACCGAGGCGCTGCAGCTCGCCGACCGTCGCATGTACGCGCGGAAGGGCGGGCGGCGGCTGTCGGCGGGGAGTCAGTCGCGCGACTTGCTGCTGCGGACCCTGTCGGAGACGCGGCCCGACCTGCACGCCCACCTGCGCGGCACCGCCAAGCTGGCCACGGCCGTGGGGCGCGAGCTGGGGATGCGGGCGGACGCGCTGGAGGAGGTGGCGCGGGCCGCCGAGCTCCACGACGTGGGCAAGATGGCGATCCCGGACGCAATCCTCGAGAAGACCGGGCCGCTCGACGAGGCCGAGTGGAGCTTCATGAGGCGCCACACCATCATCGGCGAGCGGATCCTGCTGGCGGCGCCGGCGCTCCGCTCGGCCGCACGACTCGTGCGGGCGAGCCACGAGCGCTGGGACGGCCGCGGCTACCCCGACGGCCTGACCGGCGAGGACATCCCGCTGGGCGCGCGCGTGGTGGCCGCCTGCGACGCCTACCACGCGATGACGACCGATCGCCCCCACCGGCCCCGCCGAAGCAGCTCGGTAGCGTTGGCGGAGCTGTACCGCTGCGCCGGAACGCAGTTCGACCCCGAGGTCGTGGACGCGTTCGCCCGGGTGCTCGAGCGGGAAGCGGCGCACGCCGCGTAGCCTGAAGTCACGGCTGCCCCCAGGACCATCACCGGCGTACAGCTCGTCCGGCGCTCGTACCGGATGCTCGAGAAGCTGCGGCAGGCCCCGGAGGGGCCGGCCGATCGGGAGCTGCGCGAGCTCGTGCACGAGAGCTTCGAGCTGCATCTGCCGCCCGTCTATCCGGACTCCCAGCTCTTCCGCGGCCGCGACGGGCTGAAGCGCTGGACAGTCAAGACGCGGGAGGTCTGGGGCGAATGGCGCTTCGAGCTGGAGCGCTTCATCGACATGGGTGAACGCGTCCTCGTGTTCGTGCACCTCGTGGCGGAGGGTGGCATAAGCGGCGTGCGCCTCGAGCGGGACACGGCGCACGTGTGGACAATCGCAAACGGGAAGGTGATCAAGTGCCAGGTGTATCTGGACCGCGCCGAGGCCCTGGAGGCCCTGGGCCTGAACGAGTAGCCGTGGCGAGCGAACAGAACGGAACCGCATCCCAGCAGCTGCTGACGTCGCTGACGACCGAGCACTTCACGCTCCAGGGGGCCAGGTCTCAGACGATGAGCGAGAGCTCCGCGCGGGCGTCGGTCTACGTATTTTCGGTGTCCAGCGCGCTCGTGGCGCTCGGATTCATCGGACAGAGCTCCGAGCTCGGCGACGTGTTCAACGCCTTTGCGCTGACCGTGCTTCCGACCCTCTACCTGCTGGGCGCCGTCACTTTCCTTCGCCTCGTCGAGTGCGGAGCCGAGGACTTTCTCTACGGCATGGCGATCAACCGGATCCGCAACTACTACAAGCAGCTGGCGGGGGATCGCGCGGAGCTCTTCCTGCTCTCCGGACACGACGACGGGACCGGCGTGTTCGCGAACATGGGGCTCGCGGCGGAGAACCGCAGCCCACTCTTCGCCTTCTCGACCGCGGTCGCCGTCATCAACGGGGTCGTGGGCGGAAGCACCGTGGCGATTGCCGTCGGTGCCTTGGCGGGCGCCCCACTCGGTCTGGCCGCTGGCGCCGGTGCCTTGGCGGCAATCGTTTCGGTGGTGGGATGGGTGCGATATGCCCTTCGCCTGCTCGACGCCGGCGCGGCCCGGGCCGAGCCCCTCTTCCCCTCACCGTCATAGGACGTTTGTCACGTGCGCATTGTGGACAGCACGTGCTCGCGGAACGCCCGCGCGGCGGGCGTCGGCCGCTCGCCCGCGCGCCAGACCAGCGAGACGGGCAGAGCGTGCGGCGGGCTCAGCGGACGGATCGCCAGCCGGTCGGCGTGCGATGCCACGACCGAGCGCGGCATGAGCGTGACGCCCAGCCCACGAGCGGTGAGCTCCCGCACGGTCTCCAGCTCGTTGGCCTCAGCGACGACGCGACCACCCGGCACCAGCGCAAGCAGCGCATCGCGCAGCGCGGACCCGGCGCCGTAGGCGACCAGCGCCTCGCCGGCCAGGCGCTCGACGCGCACGCGCCTGGCCCGCACAAGCGCATGGTCCAGGGGCGCGACCAGGACGAGCTCCTCGTCGCGTAGCCGCACGCCTTCGAGGCCGTCGAGGGCGTCGAGGTCGACGAGCGCCAGCACGAGGTCCAGGCTGCCGTCGCGCAGCTCGCCGAGCAGCTTGAAGGCTACGTCCTCCCGCACGGTTATGGCCACCGCGGGGTGGGCGCGGCTGAAGGCGGCGATCAGCGCGGCGGGGTGCACGGGGCCGACCGGCGGCACGCCGCCGAGGCGCAGCGTTCCCCGGGCCAGCCCCTGCAGTGCGTCCAGGTCGGCGCGCACCCGGTCCGCCTCGGCGAGCGCCCGCCGCGCACGCGCCAGGACGAGGTCGCCCGCCTCGGTCACCGCGACGCGACGGGTGGTGCGGCGCAGGAGCTCGACGCCCAGCTCGCGCTCGAGCCGGCCCACCTGCTGCGAGAGCGCCGACTGCGCGACGTGGAGCTCCAGCGCGGCCTGGGTGAACGAGCGGCGGCGGGCGACGGCGTCCAGATAGCGCAGCTGGCGGAGCTCCATGCGAGGTAATCTATCTCGTTGCCTTATGAGTGATGACAGATCTTCGTATTGCGCGATGGATCCGTCAGTGGCACCGTGGACCCATGCCGCCTCCTAACACCCCTTTCCGTGATGGTGCCGTGGTGCTGCGCGCGGCGCATGCCGACGACGAAGCCGCCCTGATCCGGTTGGCCGCGCTGGACAGCGCGCACCCGCT
>JBKGUS010000127.1:0-9092 GCA_046462295.1 Thermoleophilaceae bacterium
GGCTGCGCCCGCTGACCCACACGAGCGCCAAGCAGCTCGTGCCGGTCGCCAACAAGCCGGTCCTCTTCTACGGCATCGAGGCGATGGCCGCCGCGGACATCCGCGAGGTCGGGATCATCATCGCGCCCGAGACCGGCGACGAGATCCGCGCGGCTGCCGGGGACGGGTCGCGGTTCGGGATCTCGATCGAGTACATCGAGCAGGACGAGCCGCTCGGGCTCGCCCACGCCGTGCTGACCGCCGAGCCGTTCCTGGGCGACTCGCCGTTCGTCATGTACCTCGGCGACAACTTGCTGCGCGACGGGATCGTCGACCTGGTCGACACCTTCCGCACCGAGGAGCCCGACGCCCTGATCCTGCTCACGCCGGTTCCTGACCCGGAGCACTACGGCGTGGCCGAGCTCGACGACGGCCGGGTGGCACGGCTGGTCGAGAAGCCGAAGGAGCCGCGGACGAACCTCGCGCTGGTGGGCGTGTACATGTTCACGGCGTCGATCTTCGAGGCCGCCCGCGCGATCGAGCCCTCCTGGCGGGGCGAGCTCGAGATCACCGACGCGATCCAGACGCTCGTGGACGGCGGCCGGCGCGTGGACCCGCACATCGTGCACGGCTGGTGGAAGGACACCGGGCAGGTGCAGGACATGCTCGAGGCGAACCGCCTGATCCTCGACGACCTGATGGAGCAGGTGGACGGCGAGCTGCTGGACTCGCGCGTGGAGGGACGCGTGGCGATCGCCGAAGGCGCCGTGCTGGAGCGGACCACGGTGCGCGGGCCGGCCATCGTCGGCCGGGGCTCGCGGCTGACCGACGCGTACATCGGGCCCTACACGGCGATCGGCGACGACGTGACGATCGAGAAGGCCGAGCTGGAGCACTCGATCGTGATGTCCGGCTCGTCGATCTCGGATCTGGAGTACCGCATCGAAGCGAGCCTGATCGGGAAGGACGTCCGCATCGGGCGGGGGCCGGCGCTCCCGAAGGCGTATCGCTTCGTGGTCGGCGACAGCGCCGACGTCCAGATCCTCTGAACGTTCAGCCGCCGCGCTCGTAGCGCGTCTGCTCCTGCGCGGTCCGCTCGGCCCAGGGGATCGCCTCGAGCCGCTCGTCCGGGATCGGCTCGCCGCTCTCGATCGAGCGGCCGTAGGTCCCCTCGGCGAGCCGCCGCTCGGCGCGCTCGATGGCCTCGAGCTCCTCTTGGAGCTGCTCGCGAAGCCCCTCGTCGACCTCCTCGTCGGCCAGGAACTGCGCGTCGTCGGCCGGGTGCTGGTCGGCGTGCGAGAGCTCCTCGTCGCCCTCCCGCTGGGTGGTGTTCCCGAGCAGCCTCGCGAGCCGCTCCCGGTGCTGGGCGAGCAGGGTGCGTGCACGTTCCTCGTCCATCGGCCGATCGTACGCCGTTTGCTCCGCGGCCAACCGGCGCGGGGCGCCGGCCGGCGGCGCAGGACCTTCGCCACCGCCCTGCCAGCGCGAGCGGTGGCACGGTGCGGTACCGCCGCGAGGACCGCACGATCACCCTGCGCCGGAGGCGGGGCAGCGTCTTCCCGGTCCCGGCCGGAGCCGCGGTGCTGAGCGCCCGCGACCGCTTCGGAAATCGCGCCCTGACATCCTCTGCTCCGTGAGGACCGTGGTCACGGGGGCGGGCGGAATGCTCGGCCAGGACGTCGCCCGCCTGTCGGGCGGCGTCGCGCTGCCGCGTGTCGCGCTCGACGTGACCGATCGCGCGGCGGTCAGGGAGGCGATCGGCCCGGACGACCTCGTGTTCAACTGCGCCGCGTGGACCGACGTCGACCGCGCCGAGGCGCACGAGGAGGACGCCGTCCGCATCAACGCCGACGGCGCTCGCAATGTGGCCGAGGCGGCCGGCGCGGTGGTCTACGTGTCGACCGACTACGTGTTCGACGGCCGGAAACGCGAGCCGTACGTGGAGAGTGATCCGGTGGGCCCGCTGTCCGTCTACGGCCTCTCGAAGCTCGAGGGCGAGCGCGCAACCGCTGAGGTGAACCCGCGCCATTTCATAGTTCGCTCGGCGTGGCTGTTCGGCCCCGGGGGTCGCAACTTCGTGAGGACGATGCTCCGGCTCGGCCCCGAGGTGCAGGTCGTGGACGACCAGGTGGGCTGCCCGACCTTCACCGGCCACCTCGCCGAGGCGCTGGTGCGCCTCGCGGCGACCGAGGACTACGGCGTCCACCACATGGCGGCGTCCGGCTCCTGCTCCTGGTTCGAGTTTGCGAAGGAGATCTTCGCCCGGGCGGGCGCCGACACACGTGTCGTTCCCTGCGCGACCGAGGACCTCCCACGCCCCGCGCCGCGGCCGGCCTACTCGGTGCTCGAGAGCGAGCGCGGCCACCGCCTCCCGCACTGGCGCGATGGCCTCGACGCCTACCTGGGGGTCCGAGTGTGAGGCTGCTCGTGACCGGCGCGGCCGGCTTCATCGGGTCCACGTTCGTGCACCTGCTCCACCCGGACCACGACGTTGTCGTGCTGGACAAGCTCACCTACGCCGGCCGGCGCGAGAACCTGCCCGAGGACGTGGAGCTGGTGGTCGGCGCGATCGAGGACCGGGACCTCGTGCTCGAGCTCGCCGAGGGAGCGGATGCGATCGTCAACTTCGCGGCCGAGTCGCACGTGGACCGCTCGATCGCCGACCAGAACGCCTTCGCCCGCACCCACGTGATCGGCACCGGCGTGCTGCTGGACGCCGTGCGGGAGCGCAACGTCGCCCGCTTCCTCCAGGTCTCGACCGACGAGGTGTACGGCTCGATCGAGGACGGCTCGTTCACCGAGCGCTCGCCGCTCGACCCGTCCTCCCCCTATTCGGCGACCAAGGCGGGCGGCGACCTGCTCGTCTCCGCCCATGCCCACACGTACGGGATCGAGGCGGTGATCTGCCGCGGCTCGAACAACTACGGCCCGCGCCAGTACCCAGAGAAGCTGATCCCCCTGATGATCCTGAACGCCCTGCACGGCGACCCGCTGCCCGTGTACGGCGACGGCCGCCAGGTCCGCAACTGGCTCTACGTGGAGGACTTCTGCCGCGGCATCCTCGCGGTGCTGGAGCGCGGCCGGGCCGGCGAGGCCTACAACGTCGGCGGACCGGACGAGTGCGAGAACATCGAGGTGGTGCGGCGGATCCTCGAGCTGACCGGCGCCGACGAGTCGTTGATCGAGCACGTGACCGACCGCCCCGGTCACGACCGCCGCTACTCGCTGTCCAGCGCGAAGCTCCGCGACGAGGTCGGCTGGGAGGCATCCGTCCGGTTCGAGGAGGGCCTCCGGAGAACGGTCGACTGGTACCGCGAGAACGAGTCGTGGTGGGCCCCGATCCGCTCCGGCGAGTACCGCGAGTACTACGAGCAGCACTACGGCCGGGCGCTCGGCTAGCGGACTCGGTCTTCCCGCAGCCGGTAGCGAGGCCCACGACCAAGGCGATCGGGAGGAGCTGGCGGCGCACCCTCCATTCATCGGTGGGCACCTCGATAGTCTCGATCGGATGTTCCGTAACGACCCCGCGCTCCGGCTGCGCGGCCTGACCAAGCGCTACGACGACGGCACCGTCGCGCTCGAGGACTTCGACCTCGAGATCCCCGCGGGTGCCTTCTTCGGCCTGCTCGGGCCCAACGGCGCGGGCAAGACGACGCTGATCAGCGCCGTCTGCAACTTGCTGCGGGTCACCGACGGCGAGATCGCCGTCTTCGGCCATCCGCACGACTCGATGGAGGCGCGCCGGTCGATCGGCCTCGCGGAGCAGGACATCAACCTGGACCGCTTTCTGACCGTCCGCGAGACGCTCGTCTACCACGGCGGCTACTTCGGCATGGACGAGCTCGAGCCGCGCGCCGACGAGATGATCGAGGCATTCGGGCTGCAGTCCAAGCGAGACGTGCGGGCGCCGAAGCTCTCAGGCGGCCAGCGCCGCCGGCTGCTGCTCGCCCGCGCGCTGATGCACCGCCCGCGGCTCGTGATCCTCGACGAGCCTACGGCCGGCGTGGACTTCGAGCTCCGCACGGAGCTGTGGCGCTACATCCGGCAGCTCCACGCCGAGGGGACGACGATCCTCCTCACCACGCACTACCTCGAGGAGGCCGAGGAGCTCTGCGACGAGATCGCCCTGATCCGCGGCGGCCGCCTGATCGCGCGCGACACGGCCGAGGGGCTGCGCGACCACTTCGACGCCAGCCGGATCCAGGACGTCTACGTGAAGGCCATGGCGTCGTGAGCGGTCTCGTCTGGCTCTGCAAGCGGGAGACGCTGCGTGTCTCCAAGCTCTGGACCCAGACGGTGCTGGCGCCCGTGATCTCGTCGATCCTGTTCATCCTCGTGTTCGGGCTGTCGCTCGGCGGGCGGATCGACCAGGTCAGCGAGGTCGACTACGAGGTGTTCATCGTCCCCGGGCTGATCACGATGGGGATGGTGCAGGCGGCGTATGCCAACAACGCGTCGTCGATCTTCCAGGCCCGCTTCGACCGCTACATCCACGACGTCCTCTCCGCGCCGATGCGCCCGTGGCAGATGACGCTCGGCTACACGGTCGGCGGGGTCTTCCGCGCGCTGGCGATCGGGGTGTCCCTGCTGCTGCTGGCGGTGATCCTCGTGGACGTGCCGATCGAGCGGCCCTTCGCCCTGCTGGCGGCGGTGACGCTCGGGCTCGTGCTGTTCAGCGCCCTCGGCGTGGTGGTCGGGATCTACGCCGAGGTCTGGGACCACACGACCTTCATCGCCAACATCGTGATCCTGCCGCTGGCGTTCGTGGGCGGCGTCTTCTACTCGGTCGAGGTCCTCCCCTCGCCGTGGGAGGAGCTGTCGCACTTCAATCCCGTCTTCTACCTCGTCAACGCGGTGCGCTTCGGGTTCCTGGGCGAGAGCGACGTGTCCGTCTGGCTTTCGCTCGGGGTTACGGCGGCACTGGCGCTGCCGGTGTACGCGTGGTCTCAGTGGCTGTTCACGACCGGCAAGCGCTTGAAGGATTAGAGCGGCGGATCACGCGCTGCCGGAGATGCCCGCGCCTCGTCGAGTGGCGTGAGCGGGTCGCGAAGGAGAAGCGGGCCGCATTCCGCGACGAGACCTACTGGGGCCGGCCCGTGCCCGGCTTCGGCGATCCGGACGCCGCGGTCTTCATACTCGGCCTCGCTCCCGCCGCACACGGCGGCAACCGCACCGGCCGCGTCTTCACCGGGGACCGCTCGGGCGACTGGCTGTTCGCCTCGCTCCACCGCACCGGCTTCGCGAACCAGCCCACGTCGGTCCACCGTGATGACGGCCTGCGGCTCGACGGCGCCTGGATCGCCGCGGCGGTGCGCTGCGCGCCGCCCGCCAACCGGCCGCTCCCGTCCGAGCGCGACAACTGCCTGCCGTACGCGACCGAGGAGCTCGAGCTGATCCGGCCGGAGGTGATCGTCTGCCTCGGCGCGTACGCCTGGGACGCGGCCTGCCGGCTGCTGGAGCCGCGCCCGAAGCCACGCTTCGGACACGGTGCCGAGCACCAGGTGGAGGGCGGCCCGGTGCTGCTCGGCACCTACCACCCGAGCCAGCAGAACACCTTCACCGGAAAGCTCACCGAGCCGATGATGGACGCGGTGTTCCTGCGCGCCGCAGCTCTTGCTAAGGTGCCCGACCGCAAGGAGCCATAGCCGAATTCCCGGGCGCCCAGCGTCCGGGGAACGGGGGACCCACTACTCGGGGCGAATCGAGGTCCAGGCCTCGTAGCGCCGCTCTTCTGGCGCGAGCCCGACAGCTAACCCCGTAGGCGCCAAAGAAGAGATTGGAGCACCTACGCATGCACAGCACGCTGCGGACGGGGGTAGCCGTAGCCGCGCTCGCCTTGATACCGGCCGCCGATGCCGCGGCGGCCTCATACGGATCGCGCACCCTGCGGCAGGGGTCGAACGGATCGGACGTGAAGCGCCTCCAGCGCTACCTCGACCGGGCCGGCTACGACACGTCGGCCGACGGGATCTTCGGGCCGGCCACCGCGCGCAGCGTGCGGCGCTTCGAGAACGACGAGGACAGGCGCCCGAACGGCGCCGCCACGCGTTACGAGCAGCGCCTCGTGCGCGCCAGGGCTGCAACGGCCGTCGACGAGGAGGCCGCCGAGTCCCCCGCGACCGAGGAGGCGTACATCGACGAGAACGGCCTTGCGGTGGCGCCCGCCTCCGCTCCCCCTGAAGTCCAGGCGATCATCGCCGCCGGAAACGAGATCGCGACGAAGCCGTACAAGTACGGCGGCGGTCACGGCCGCTGGAACGACAGGGGCTACGACTGCTCCGGCTCCATGTCCTACGCCCTGCATGGCGCCGGCCTGCTCGACACCGCGCTGGACTCCACCGGCTTCATGAGCTGGGGCGAGCGCGGGCGCGGCGAGTGGGTGACCACCTACGCCCACGGCGGCCATTCGTACATGGTCGTTGCGGGCCTGCGCTTCGACACGAGCGCCCGCAAGGCGACCGGCAACCGCTGGAGCGACGAGATGCGCTCGCCGCGGGGCTACAGGATCCGCCACCCGGAGGGGCTCTAGGCATGGCCGTCGTGGCGCTGCTGGTCCTGCTGCTCGGCTCCTTCGCCGGCCTCCTGCTCGGCAGCTGGCGGGCCATCGTGCCGGTCGCCGCCGCGATCCCGGCCGGAGCGCTGCTCGGCGGGCCCGAGGCCGGCGCGCTCGGCGTGCTGGGAGTGGCGGGCTACGTGGCGGGGCTTCACCTGCACAGGGTGGTGGCCGAGCAGTACGTGGCGCGCTAGCCGCGGGATCGGACCGCCCTCGCGGTACGCTTGCGGGTTGTTGAAAAACGACCCGCTCGCATCCTTCACCCCGCAGGTACGTGACTGGTTCACGCGCTCGTTCGAGAGTCCCACGCCTGCCCAGAGCCAGGCCTGGCCGGCGATCGCCAGCGGGGAGAACGTCCTCGTCTCCGCTCCGACCGGCTCCGGAAAGACGCTCGCCGCCTTCCTCTGGGCCCTCGATCGCCTCGTGGCGGAGCCCGGCAAGGGGCGCCTCGTCTACGTCTCGCCGCTGAAGGCGCTCTCCTACGACGTCGAGAAGAACCTGCGCGCACCCCTCAGGGGGATCGGCGGGGACATCAGCGTCGCCATCCGCACCGGCGACACGCCCCAGAAGGAGCGCCAGGCGATGCTGCGCACGCCGCCTGACGTGCTGATCACCACCCCCGAGTCGCTCTACCTGATGCTCACCTCGCGGGCGCGCGAGTTCCTGGCCGACACGGACTCCGTGATCGTCGACGAGATCCACGCCGTGGCCCGCACGAAGCGGGGTGCACACCTGGCGATCACGCTCGAGCGGCTCGAGCAGCAGGCCGGGCGCCCGCTCCAGCGGATCGGCCTGTCGGCCACCCAGCGGCCGCTGGAGGAGGTGGGGCGGTTCCTCGTCGGTGCGGGGCGGGGGTGCCGCATCGTGGACGCCGGAGTGCGCAAGCCGCTCGACCTGAAGATCCACGTGCCGGTCGACAGCATGGCCGAGCCGGACGCGCACGACTTCGGCGCACCCGGCGTGGACGGGTACGGCACGGCGGCGGGCGGCGGCGACCTGGCGGGGACGGGCCTCGGCGAGGCCCCCGCCACCTCTCGTTCGATCTGGCCGGCGATCTACCCCGAGCTGCTCGACCTGATCCGGAAGCACCGCTCGACGATCGTGTTCGTCAACAGCCGCCGCGGGGCGGAGCGGCTCGCGGTGCGCTTGAACGAGCTCGCGGCGGAGGAGAGCGAGCAGGACTCGAACGGCGGCGGCGGCCCCGCCTACATCGCCCGCGCCCACCACGGATCGCTCGCCCGCGAGGAGCGGCTCGTCGTCGAGGACCTCCTCAAGTCGGGCGAGCTTCCCTGCCTGGTCGCCACCAGCTCGCTCGAGCTCGGCATCGACATGGGCGCCGTGGACCTCGTGATCCAGGTCGAGTCCCCGAAGTCGGTCACCGCCGGCCTGCAGCGGATCGGCCGCGCCGGCCACGGGGTCGGCGAGGTCTCGCGCGGGCGCATCTTCCCCAAGTTCCGGGCCGACCTGCTCGAGTGCGCCGTCGTCGCCAAGCGCATGCGCGACGGCGACATCGAGCCCACCGTCGTGCCCACCAACCCGCTCGACGTGCTGGCCCAGCAGATCGTCGCCATCACGGCTCCCGGCGACGAGTGGAGCGTGCCCGAGCTGCACGCGCTCGTCAGGCGCGCCTACCCGTTCGCGGAGCTGAGCCGCGAGCTGCTCGACTCCGTGCTCGACATGCTCGACGGGCGCTACCCGTCCGAGGAGTTCGCCGAGCTGCGCCCGCGCATCGTCTGGGACCGCGTGGCCGACACGATCCGCGCGCGCAAGGGCGCGCTCCAGCTCGCGGTCACCAACGCCGGCACGATCCCCGACCGCGGCCTTTACGGCGTCCACCTGCCGGACGGCCGCCGCGTCGGCGAGCTCGACGAAGAGATGGTCTACGAGGCCCGGCCGGGCCAGACCTTCCTGCTGGGCGCCTCCACCTGGCGCATCGAGGAGATCACGCGCGACCGGGTGATCGTGACCCCGGCTCCGGGCACGCCCGGCGCCGTGCCGTTCTGGCGCGGCGACGGCGTGGGCCGGCCCAAGGAGCTCGGCGAAGCGATCGGCGCCTTCTCCCGGGACGCGGTGGACCGTGACCCCGCCGAGCTCGCCGCCGGGTACGACCTCGACGAGCGGGCCGCGAGCAACCTGTCCGCCTTCCTGCGCGAGCAGCGCGACGCCACGCGCGTCGTCCCCAGCGACCGCACGATCGTGATCGAGCGCTTCCGCGACGAGATCGGCGACTGGCGGGTGTGCGTGCTCAGCCCGTTCGGCGGGCGCGTCCACGCCGCGTGGGCGCTCGCGCTCAGCGCGCGCATCCGCGACGAGCTGGGCCTCGAGTCCGACGCGATCTGGTCGGACGACGGGATCATCGTCCACCTCCCCGACGCGGACGAGCCGCCGGGCGCGGACCTCGTGCTGCTCGACCCCGACGAGCTCGAGGACATGGTCGTCGCCGAGCTGTCGGGCAGCGCGCTGTTCGGCGCGCGCTTCCGCGAGAACGCATCGCGCTCGCTGCTCATCCCGCGCGCCTACCCCGGCAAGCGCACCCCGCTGTGGCAGCAGCGGCTCAAGG
>JBKGUS010000128.1:0-3520 GCA_046462295.1 Thermoleophilaceae bacterium
ACCTTGTCGCCACCGCCGCCAGAGCTCCTCCTGCTCTTGGACCGATAGTCCCCAGGATCGCACCCACCACCTCCACCGCCGACCTATCCGTCAGTGCGGAAGCGATGCAACCACCCATTGAGACCGCCATCCTTATCGGAAGCCAGAAAGCTGTCCCACTGCTCTCGTACGCTCCCCTGCATGTCCGCCTTCAGGATCGACTACCGCCGCTGCGGCGCCCGCAACTGGCTGACCGATCCAAGGCGTCGCTTCTTCACCGAGCGGGCCACGGCGGAGGCCGACCTGGAGGGAATCGACCAGGACCAGTGGGAGGCCCGCATCGTCGAGATCGTGCGTGACGAAGAGCCCGACTACCGAGCCCGGTTGCAGCTCGAGGGGCGCTGGGAGCCATCACCGTGGCCCGACAGACCTGCCCTCGCTGGACGGTTTATTTCGCCGGCGGCCGTGAAGGACTGCGCTTGGAGCTCTACGACACCTTCTCGCAGGAGCGGGCCGACCACTTCGCTCAGAGCGTCATCGACATGCTAAAGAGGGGCTTCATCCCGAACTGCAGATCCCCGCCGATGCGCGACGAGTTGACCGACTGAGCTGCTCGCCTCTCCCCACTGCCGGATTCACGCCGGCGGCGCTGAGCGCCCCGAACCGGAAGTGACACCGGCTCACGACGAGCTCGCGGTGCCACGTTGGGCGGAGTCGTGATGATTGCGGCGTAACCGCTTACCCTTCTCCCACGCCATTCAGGACAACGGCGCCAGCAACGGGCCAGGGGGACCGGATGCCGAGGGGAGCAGACGACCGTTTCTGGGAAGGCCCCGGCCTGCCCAGCGTCTTCAAGCACACCCTCATCGACAAGTACGTCCCGCAGTTCGCCGGCATGACCGGCTCCAGAGCCGGCAAGCGGATCGTGTTCCTCGACGGCTTCGCCGGCCGTGGTCGCTTCCGCGACGGCTCGCCGGCGTCGGCCGAGCGCATCCTGCGCATGGCGTACAACCAGGGCGTCAAGCGCACCGTGTTCTGGACCTGCTTTTTCGTCGAGCGTAAGAAGAGCGACGCCGCTGAGCTGGCTACGGTCGTCGACGAGTACGTCCGCCAGGGCGTCACTGCCACGCCGCACCACGGCTCTGTTCTCGAGGTCCTCGACGACGTCATACGGGCGGCAAGGGGCTGCCCGCTGTTCCTGTTCCTCGACCCCTGTGGCCTCGGTATCCCTTACGAACGCCTCATCGCGCTGCTGCGCCGGGAGCGGCGGGCGCAGTGGCCGCCCACGGAGGTCCTGCTGAACTTCAGCCTCGAGGCGGTCCGCCGCATCGCCGGCCAGGTCGGCTCCCAACGCGGCTATGAAGCCACGAGGGCCCGCCTGGATGAGGCGCTCGGCGGGGACTGGTGGCGCGGGTACTTCTCCGCTGGCGGAGTCACCGACGAAGCCGTCGAGGCCGTCGTTTCCCGGTTCGTCGAGCAGCTCGCCGACGACAGCGACATGGACATCGTCTCGGTTCCCGTGCGCCGGGCGCCCCGGCACAAGCCCCTGTATCACCTTGTGTTTGGCACGCGGGCCCAGCACGGCCTGTGGGCCTTCGGCGACAGCACCGCTCAGGCGACCGAGGCATGGTGGGCCACCCGTGAGGAACGCGTGACCGAGCAGGAACCGGGGACGCTGTTCCCGGTGACGCAGATCGAGCGCCCATCGGTCGACACGATCAAGGTCAAGGCGCTCGCTGAGATCGAGATGAACCTCGAGCTGCTGCTGCGGGAGTACCCGTCGTTCAGGGTCGTCGACCACACGACTCGGGTCTTCGGCACCTACTACGGTCAGGTGCGAGAGACGCTGGTCCGTCAGGCGATCAAGAACATGAACCGCGATGGCCGCACGTCCTCCGATGGCGTCGGGCGGAAGATCCGGGAGCTGGTCGTCGCCCGGCCTCAGGCCGATACCGCGAGGCGCTCCGGCATCTCGTCGTAGGTCTGACCGTCGAGAATCCGGCCGCCGGCTTTGGGCGTACGACCGCCCCACTGCTTGAAGAAGAACGGGATCTCGGCCTGCTGGCACACGTCGCGCAGGTCAGCCACCCATTGCGGGTCCATCGGCCGCGCCCGGGGACCGGACTCGCCGCCGGCGATGACCCAACCGATGCCCTCCAGGTCGATGCCGTCGAGAGGCCCGAGCAGTGGCTCGCACGACAGGAATCGCACCGCTGCCGGCACACGGCGGAGCTCGTCGACGCGGCCGAGCGCGTCGGCGTTCTCGACCGAGACGCCCATCCACACGTTCGCCGGCCAGTCGAGCTGGTTGCCGATGCGTGCGAGTCGGCGCGAGCGCTTCGTGAGCACCTGATACGTGTGCTGCGGCGTCTCGCGCATCACATCCATCACCTGTCGCACGAACGCCAGCGGGACGCGCGCGTGGAACAGGTCGCTCATGGAGTCGACGAACACGAGCCGCGGCGTGCGCCATGTGTACGGCAAGACCAGCGCTTCCGGATGCACAGTGATCCCGAAGCCGGGCCCGGAAGTGCGCGCATCGCCGTCGTTCTGGTACTTCGGCGCGCCCATGGCCTTGAGGCGCTTGGCCAGGGTCAACGCGTAACAGTTGTCGCAGCCGGCGCTGATGCGATCGCAGCCGGTCGTGGGGTTCCACGTGGCCTCTGTCCACTCGATACTGCTGCCATCGGCCAACGTGCCTCACCTCCCCTCGGCGGAACCTACGTGGCTGTCCCCGACGGGACAACCTGGAATCGCAGGTCGTTCATGACTTTCGCTCTTCCACTAGCGCACGCAGCCGCGACACTCCCCCGCCCCGCCGGCAGCCGAAGCAGAACCACCTACACCCGTCGGCGTCGATGTGCAGGCTCGGGTCGTGATCCGGATGGAAGGGGCAGCGGTAGTGCTGGTCCCCTGGCTCGAGGACGACGCCGACGGCTGCCCAGAGCTCCGCGAACACGGCGCGATCCTCGTCCGTCGCCGGCCTGGGCGGGTGGTCATGCGCCGTGCCTCGTCGGGGCACATCGGTACGCAGCCACGACGGCAGCTCGGCCAGCGCGACGTCATTGGGCAGCCTGGAGACCTCCCACTCGTACCGCCGACCGCTCGCATGCAGCGACGGCGGCGCGACGACCTGGGAGCCGTCCCCCAGCAGGTCGAGCCCGGGCCTGATCTTGGCCGGCGGGGTCTCCTCGCCCGGGTGCTGGAAGTACAGGTGCCGGCCTCCCCCACCGGTCAGGACCTCCACAGTGACCGGGACCGGGCCGTGTTCGCGCTCGAGGTCCTCGAGGGTGGCGTCCCCGTCGTTGCGAGGATCGACGTCGAGGACGACCAGGCCGGAGACGGCGCCGGTGACCAGGCCGAGGCCGGCATCGGGCCAGCGGCGCCACCAGTACCGGAGCTCGCTGGCGGACGGCCGCCGCTGTTGGAACTTCGACCAGGCGACCAGCGGGCGCTTGCCGCCCGGCTCCAGCGGCAACGGAGCCCAGCCACGCGCCAGCGCGGCTCGTGCCTCGTCGTACGCACTGGTGGCCATGGCACC
>JBKGUS010000129.1:0-6397 GCA_046462295.1 Thermoleophilaceae bacterium
GCCGCGGTCGACGTGCGCTTCAGGGGCAAGCGGTTCCGCTTCGTCAACACGCACCTGGAGTCGTTCGCCGACTCCACCCGCGAGACGCAGGCCCGCGAGCTGATCGCCCGCGGCGGCCCGCTGCGCGGCAAGCGCCAGTACGTCGTGGTCGGCGACTTCAACTCCGACCCGAACGGCACCGAGTCCCCGTCGGGGGCCTTCGACATCCTCGAGGGCTTCGGCTTGGTCGACGAGTGGCCGCGCCGCTTCGGGCCTGGCTTCTCGTGCTGTCTCGACCGGTCCGACGCGCGCGACCCGAACGCGAACGCCTTCGACCACCGCATCGACCTGATCCTCGCCAAGCCGAGGCTGCGGGCGATCAGCGGCCAGGTGGTCGGCGACGAGGTCCGTGACCGGGCCCCGAATGGCCTCTGGCCGTCCGACCACGCCGGCGTGGTCATGAAGCTGCGTCTGCGCTAGTCGTCGAACCGGCCGGCGAAGAGGCCGAACACGGCGCCCTGCGGATCCTGGGCGACCAGGATCCGCCCGCCGGGCACGTCGGTCGGCGGCACCAGCACCCCGCCGCCGCCGTCGCCGATGCGGCCGGCGTCGGCGTCCACGTCGTCGCTTCCGAAGTACACGAGCCAGTGCGGCGGCGCCGGCGCGTCGGGAGGCAGCTGCATCATCCCGCCGTTCAGCCGGTCGTCGTTGTAGATCCCCCAGTAGGCCCGGTCCCCGCCGGAGACGTCCTCGGTGCGCCAGCCGAAGAGGGCCTCGTAGAAGCGCGCCGCCGCGTCCGGGTCCGAGGTGTTCAGCTGGTTCAGCGTCAGCGCCCCAGGCGCGTTCACAAACGTCGCGCCGATGCTGCCGTGCGGCTCCCACACCGACAGCACGGCGCCGGTGGGGTCCTGGATCACGGCCATGCGGCCGGCGTCCATCACGTCGAAGGGATCGCCCATGGGCGTCCCGCCCAGGTCGGCGGCCTGCGTGGCGGTGGCGTCGGCGCTCTCCACCGTCACGTACGAGCTCCAGGCGGTGGGCATGCCCTCCTGCCCCTCGAACAGCGCCGCAACCTCCTTGCCGTCGCGGAGCAGCATCGTGTAGACGCCGTCGCCGGGGATCGGCCGGTCATCGATCTGCCACCCGCACAGGCTGGTGTAGAAGCGCTTGGCGCCCTCCGTGTCGGTCGTCGCGAGGTCGGTCCAGCTGAACGTCCCGGGGGTGTGGCTCGTGCGTTCGCCCATGCTCGCGACACTACCGCGCCAGCCTGTTCACCACCCACAGGACGGCACCCACGGCGAGCAGCGCCGCGGCGCGGCCGAATGCTGCGATGTCGTCGAGGGCCGTGTCGACGATCAGCCCGATCGAGACGATCGCCCCGAGCACCGGAAAGACCGCGGGCGCGTGGAAGTGCTCGTGGTCGACCGCCTCGCGCCGCAGCACGAGCACGGAGACGTTCACGATCGTGAACACGAACAGCAGCAGCAGGACGGTGGTGTCGGCGAGCGACTCGAGGTCGCCGGTCGATACCAGGATCACCGCCACCGCCGTGGTGAAGGCGATCGCCACGAACGGCGTGCGCCGCCCCGGCAGGACGCGGCCGAACACGCCGGAGACGATCCCTTCGTCCGCCATCCCGTAGACGATTCGCGACGCCATGATCATGTTGATCAGCGCGCTGTTCGAGACCGCCATGAGGGCGATGAACGAGAACAGCTCGGTGGAGATCCCGAGCGGGCCGACCTCCACCACCTCGAGCAGCGGCGCGTCCGACCCGGCGAGGCGGTCCGTCGGCACCACAAAGGAGGCCATCAGCGTGACAAGCAGGTACAGCGCGCCCGCGATCGCGATCCCGGCGAAGAGGGCGCGCGGGAAGGCACGGCTCGGCTCCTTCGTCTCCTCGGCGACGTTGACCGAGTCCTCGAAGCCAATCATCGCGTAAAAGGCGAGTGCGGTACCGCCGACGATCGCCAGGAAGACGCTCTCGCCCTCCTTGAAGTCGAAGTTGCGCGAGAAGTCGCCCGAGCCCTCACCCAGCGCGGCCACGCCGATCGCCACGATCAGGATCAGGCCGATGACCTCGATCGCGGTGAGGCCGACGTTGACCGCCACCGACTCCGAGATGCCGCGCAGGTTGATCGCGGCCAGGATCAGGATGAGGCCGATCGCGGCCAGCACCAGCGGGAGGTCGACGAACTCGCCGAGGTAATCGCCCGCGAAGGCGCGGGCGAGCGTGCTGGCGGAGGCGATGCCGGACGACATCACCGCGAACGCGACTATGAACGTGAAGAACGGAGCGTTGAATGCCCGGTGGGTGTAGAGGGCGGCGCCGGCGGCGCGCGGGTACTTGGAGACGAGCTCGGCGTAGGCGAACGCCGTGAAGAGGGCGAGGACGAAGGCGGCGAGGAAGCTCGTCCAGATCGCCCCGCCCACCTCGGCTCCAACCTCGCCCACCAGCGCGTAGATGCCGGCGCCGAGGATGTCGCCGACGATGAAGATCGTCAGCAGCTTCGGGCCGATGGCGCGGCGAAGGCGGGTGTCCTCCCGGGAGGCCGCTTCCATGCGCACCTGCTTGCCCGAGGGGCGGCCGGCCTCAAACCAGAGTCAGACGGCGGTGAACTGCGTGGCCGCCAGCTCGGCGTAGAGGGCGTCGCCCCGCACGAGCTCCGCGTGGGTGCCGGTCGCGCGCACCTGACCGGCCTCGAGCACGACGATCCGCCGCGCCGAGACGACGGTCGAGAGCCGGTGCGCGATGGCGAGCACAGCGCGGCTCTCGCCCGCGCGGGCGACAGTGTCGCGAAGCGCCGTCTCGTTCACCGCGTCGAGCTGGGACGCGGCCTCGTCCAGCAGGAGAAGGCCGGGCGGCGCAGCAGCGCGCGTGCGATCGCGATGCGCTGTCGCTCGCCGCCTGACAGGCTCGCGCCGCGCGCGGCGATCTCCGTGTCGAGCCCGTCCGGGAGGCGGGCGACGAGCTCTTCGAGGCGTGCCTCCAGCAGGACGGCCCGAAGCGCGTCTTCGCCCGCGTCGGGCGCGGCGTAGAGCAGGTTGTCGCGCAGGGTGCCGGCGAGCACGGGCGCCTCCTGCTCGACATAGCCGATCTGGCCGCGGAGCGCCGCCCGCGGCCAAGCGGCGAGCTCGCGGCCCTGGAAGCGGATCGAGCCGGCGTCGGGCTCGTAGAAGCGCTCGAGCAGGCCGAACAGGGTGGTCTTGCCGGCGCCGGACGGGCCGACGATGGCGGTGACGCCGCGCGCCGGGACGTCGAACGAGACCTCGTGGAGGACCTCGGGCCGGTCGGCGCGGTAGCCGAAGGAGACGCGGTCGAAGACGACGATGGGCGGCGCGCCGTCGGAGGCGGCGGCCTGAGCGATCTCCGCGGAGGCAGTCGCGCCGGCGGCCGACTCGTCCTCCTCCACAGGCAGCGTCGTCACCGCGTCGATGCGCCGAACCGCGGCCAGGCCCTGCTGCAGCTGGGTCGATCCCTGGGCGAGCGCGGAGATCGGATCGGCCAGGTAGAACAGGTAGAGGAGGAACGCGATCAGGTCGCCGACGCCCATGTCGCCCGACGCCACGCGCGCGCCTCCGACGCCCAGCACCGCCAGGAACGCCACCTGCACTATCAGCCCCGTTGCGGTGCCGACGATCGCCTGGTAGCCGGCGCTCTCCATCCCCCGCTCATAGGCGCGCTCGGCGGCGTCGGTGACGGCCCGCGTCTCGCGCTTCTCGGCCCCGCTCGCCTTCACGGTGCGCAGGCCTCCGAGCGCCCGCTCGAGCTCCGCGCCCAGGCCTCCGACCGCCTCCTGCTGGCGCTCCGTCGCCCGCATGATCCGCGGCAGCACGAGGGCCACGGCCCCGCCCACCACGACGAGCACGGCGAGCGTCACCCCGAGCAGCACGAGATCGACCACGCCCATCAGCACGATCGACGCCACCAGCGTGATCGCCCCCATCACGAGCTGGACGAGCGCGGTGGAGGACACGCTGCCGAGGAGTGTCGAATCGGACGTGGCCCGGGCGACGAGATCCCCCGGCGCCCCGCCATCGAGGGCGCTGAGCCGCAGCCGGAGGAGCCGGGTGGCGAGCTCGCGCCGCGTGCCGAGCACGATCCGCTCCGACGTGCGCTCGAGCAGCCAGAAGTTGGCCGCGACGATCACCGAGCTGAACGCCACGAGGCCGCCCAGCACGAGCAGCGGCACGAGCAGCGACTCGTCGTCCGCAAGAGCCTCGATCACCTCGCGCGCGGCGAGCGGCTGAGCGAGCCCGCCGGCCGCGCCGAGCAGGGCGAGGACGCCGGACAGCGCGAGCGTCCGGCGATGGGGCCGGACGCGGGCAAGCAGCGCGGGCCAGCTCACCTACGGCACGATACGAGCACGTGCCACGACCACGGGCGGACGAAAGGCAGGCGCCGCCAGACGAACCCGTCCAGGCCTGAGAGCGGGCGGTGGAACCGGTGGCCCAGCGCCCGGCTCAGGGCCTCGAAGAAGTAGAAGCTCGGATAGGAGAGATCGACCCGGTCGAAGGTGCGGCCGAGCGCGTCGAAGTCCGGGCGCGTCAGGGGATGCTCGTCCTGCGTGCCGACCCAGTTGAGCCGCCGCGAGCCCCACAGCCCACGGCGGGCGAGTCGCAGCACCGGGTTGCGGTCCTGGTTCTCGAAGAACACGGCGCGGCCGCCGGGGCGGAGCAGCCGATGGACCTCGCGCGCAGCCGCCGCCACGTCCACGTGATGCAGCACCCATTTCCCCACGACCAGGTCGAACGACGCAGTCGGCAGGCCGGTCTCCTCGGCCGGGCCCACCACGAAGGACGCACCCACCGCCCGCGAGCGGGCCAGGTCGACCATGCCCGGCGAGATGTCGATCGCGGTAAGCCGCGCGCCGCGGCGCAGCAGCTCGACCGAGAGGTTTCCGGCGCCGCAGCCGAGCTCGAGGACCGCCACGCCCTCGAGCGGCCCGAGGGCGTCGAGCAGGGCAGTGTCATAGCGGTCCGGCGCGCCCGGCGCCTGCGCCGCCGCCTCGGCGTCGTAGAACGCGCGCTCGCGCTCTCTACGAGCCGCCTGCGACCTCCAGGAACGCCTCGTAGCGCTTGACCTCGCGCTGGGCACGGGAGCGCTCCTCCGAGTCCTCCTCGGCCCGCTCGACGGCGTCGCGGGCCTCCTTCAGGCGCGACTCGAACGCCGAGCGGTCGATGTCGTCGGGGGCGATCGCCTCCTCCACCAGCACGAGCGCTGAGTTGTCGACCACCTGCAGGTAGCCCTCGCCCTGGGCGAAGCGCACCACGTCGGAGTCGGACTTGTAGAGGCGGAGCTCGGTGGGCTCCAGGATGGCCATGAGCGGGGCGTGGTTCGCCAGGACGCCGATCGAGCCGACCGTCGTGCGGGTCGAGACCATCTCGACCTCGTCCTCGAAGACCTTGCCCTCGGGCGTGAGGACCTCGACCGGGAAGCTACTGCGAGCCATTCTCCTCCTCGCCGGTGGACTCCTCGCCGGCGGACTCCTCGCCGGTAGACTCCTCCTCCGCCGGCTCCTCGGCCTCTGCCTCCTCACGCACCCCGCGGGCGGCCTCGACCACCTCGTCGATCGAGCCCTTCAGCAGGAAGGCCCGCTCCGGGATGTCGTCGTGCTTGCCCTCGATGATCTCCTTGAACGAGCGCACCGTCTCCTCCACCGGCACGTACTTGCCCTCCGTTCCGGTGAACGCCTCCGCCACGAAGAACGGCTGCGAGAGGAACCGCTCCACCTTGCGCGCGCGTTGCACGGTCACGCGGTCCTCGTCCGACAGCTCGTCGATCCCGAGGATCGCGATGATGTCCTGCAGCTCCTTGTACCGCTGCAGGATCTCGCGCACCTGGTTCGCGACCTGGAAGTGCTCCTCGCCGACGATGTCCGGCTTGAGGATCGTGGAGGTCGAGTCGAGCGGGTCGACCGCCGGGTAGATCCCCTTCTCGGCGATCGAGCGGGAGAGCACCGTCGTGGCGTTCAGGTGCGCGAAGACCGACGCCGGCGCCGGGTCGGTGAGGTCGTCGGCCGGCACGTAGATCGCCTGGACCGAGGTCACCGATCCCTGCCGCGTAGAGGTGATCCGCTCCTGCAGCTGGCCCATCTCGGTCTCGAGCGTCGGCTGGTACCCGACCTGCGAGGGCATCCGCCCGAGCAGCGCCGACACCTCGGAGCCCGCCTGCACGAAGCGGAAGATGTTGTCGATGAACAGCAGCACGTCCTGGCCGCCCTGCTCGCGGAAGTACTCCGCCATCGTCAGGCCCGAGAGCGCGACGCGCATGCGCGCGCCGGGCGGCTCGTTCATCTGCCCGAACACGAGCATGGTCTTGTCGATCACGCCGGACTCGGTCATCTCGAGCCACAGGTCGTTCCCCTCGCGCGAGCGCTCGCCAACGCCGCAGAAGGCCGACAGCCCGCCGTGCTCC
>JBKGUS010000130.1:0-3121 GCA_046462295.1 Thermoleophilaceae bacterium
AGCGCGCCCGCCAGCTCGCTCTTCGGCCCGGGCGCCCGCCTCGCCATGAAGCGCGCGGAGTGCGGCAGGACCACCGCGTTCGTCTCGGCGTGGGGCGACCCCGCGGTGCGCACGACGGTCTGGCAGAGCGCGTGGTGGAACGCGATCCCGGTCAACCCCGAGGCCCAGCCGGCCAGCACCGCGCCGAGGGCGAGGTCACCGCCGCCGGGAGGCTCGCGGGTGATGCCGCCGGCCAGCAGGGCGGCGGCGCGGAGGGCGGCGAGGTCGGTGACGGGCGAGCGAAACGGCGTGTAGAGCGCCTCCATCGCGTGCGCGAGCGCGTTCATGGCGCTCGCCGCGAGGCGTGTGGACGGAGCGCTCGCCATCAGCTCGGGATCGGCGATCACGAGCGCGGGCCGTACCATGCGCGCGCCCTCGACGCCGGCCGGCAGGCGGTGGAACGGGGTCATTTCCGCGCCGGAGAGGGTGGTCGGGATGGCGGCGCAGCGAACGCCGGTGGCGCCGGCCAGGGCCTTCGCGGTGTCGACGACGCGACCGCCGCCGAGCCCGACCAGCGGAGCGCCGTCGCCGACCTCGGCGAGCAGAGAGGCCGAGATCTCGTCGACCTTGCCGGGCGGCACGTGCACCACCGCCGACGCCCGGTCGGTCAGGCCCGGCACGCCCGCCGAGGCACGCTCGGTGGTGAGGAGCGTGAACCGGTCGAAGCCGTTCTCCGCGAGAAGCTCCGCGGCGTCGCCCGCCGCACAGGTGCCGAAGCGGATCGTGCGCTCCCCGTCGCGCCAGGTGAAGTCGTCCCCCACGCCCGGCATTGTCGCGGAGGACTCCGAGGTACCGCTACACGGATCAAAGCGCCTGACGCTTAGGATCGCACCGTGACCGCCGCGCAGCCGCCGCTCTGCTTCGTCGTGATGCCTTTCGGAACGAAGCCCGACGGGCGCGGCGGCTCGATCGATTTCGACGCCGTCTACGAGAACCTGATCGCTCCCTCGGTGGCCGCCGCCGGACTCCAGCCGCTCCGCGCCGACCAGGAGCTGGTCGGCGGCATCGTCCACAAGCCGATGTTCGAGCGCCTGATCCTGTGCGACTACGCCGTCGCCGACCTGACCACGGCCAACGCGAATGTCTTCTACGAGCTGGGCGTGCGCCACGCGGTTCGCCCGTACAGCACCGTGCTGATCGCCGCGAGCGTGGGCGGCATCCCGTTCGACCTGGCCCCGGACAGGGTGCTTCCCTACGACCTCGACTCGGCCGGGGTTCCCACCGCCTCGCATGCGGACGTGGAGCGGCTGACCGCGGCGCTGCGAGCGGCCCGCAAGGCGTCCACCGACAGCCCGGTGTTCCAGCTGGTCGACGACCTGCCGACGCCGGAGATCGATCGCGCGAAGACGGACATCTTCCGCGACCAGGCGGCCTACTCGGCCACGGCCAAGCGGCGCCTGGCCCAGGCCCGTGCCGCCGGCGCCGACGCGCTGCGCGAGGCCGAGCGCGAGCTCGGCTCGCTCGATGACGTGGAGGCGGGGATCACGGTCGACCTGTTCCTCTCGTACCGGGCGATCAGGGCTTGGGACGAGATGATCCGGCTCGCCGGCCGCATGCCCCGGCCGCTCGCCGAGACCGTGATGGTGCGCGAGCAGCTCGGCTTCGCGCTCAACCGGGTCGGACGTGGCGAGGAGGCCGAGGAGGTGCTGCTGGGCGTGCTGGAGCAGCGCGGCCCGAGCAGCGAGACCTACGGACTACTGGGCCGGGTCTACAAGGACCGCTGGGCGACCGAGCGGTCACGCAGCCGGGCCCGCGCCCGGGGCTTCCTCAAGCAGGCGGTGGACGCCTACCGGGCCGGCTTCGAGGCCGACTGGCGCGACGCCTATCCGGGCGTGAACGCCGTGACGCTCATGGAGATCCTCGACCCGGGCGGAGAGGAACAGCAGCGCCTCGTGCCGGTGGTTCGCTACGCGGCCGAGCGCCGCGTGGCGGACGGCCGGGCGGACTACTGGGATCACGCCACCCGGCTCGAGCTGGCGGTGATCGCCCGCTCCGCCGGGGACGCCGAGGAGGCGGCGAGCGACGCGCTCGCCGCCGTGCGGGAGCCGTGGGAGCCCGAGAGCACCGCGAACAACCTGAGGCTGATCCGGGAAGCCCGTGCCGAGACCGGCGAGAGACTCGACTGGGCGGACGGAATCGAGGAGGAGCTGCTCCGCACCGCTTCATTGACAGCCACCTGAGGTGGTAGAAGTGCGCACGTGGACCGGCTCGAGGACCAGCTCGCCTGGTACGAGGAGAAGGCAAAGCACCACAAGCGCTGGTTCCAGTCGCTGAAGGTCGCCCAGATCGTGGTGGCCGCGGCGATCCCCGCGGTGGCGGCGGCCGGCGCGTCGGCCGGCGTCGCGGGCGGCCTCGGGGCCGTTGTGGTGGTGATGGAGGGGCTGCAGCAGCTGTTCCAGTTCCAGCAGAACTGGATCGCCTACCGCGGCACGGCGGAGGCGCTCAAGCACGAGAAGTTCCTCTACACGGCCTCGGCGGGGCCGTACGCCGTCCTGGACGGCCGGGACCGCCTTCTGGCCGAGCGCGTCGAGGGTCTCGTCTCGCATGAGCACTCGGCCTGGGCCGACGTGCAGCGTGCGTCCACGAAGGGCGACGCGGGTTGACCGCGACGGAGGAGCGCAAGCGGCTCGAGCGGCCGAAGATCTTCATCAGCTACCGGCGCCGGGAGACCGCGGGGCACGCCGGCCGCCTCTACGACAAGCTGAGCGAGCACTTCGGCGCTGACCGGGTCTTCATGGACCTGACGATGGAGCCCGGCGTGGACTTCGCCGACACGATCAGCGAGGCGGTCGGCGCGTGCGGCGCGCTCGTGGTGCTCATCGGCGACGAGTGGCTGACCGTGACCGACGCGAGCGGCCGGCGGCGCATCGACGATCCCGCGGACATCCACCGGATGGAGATCGAGGCGGCCCTCGACCGGAAGGTCCTGCTCGTCCCCGCGCTCGTGCAGGACGCCGAGATGCCGACGGCGGACGACCTGCCCGACCCGCTCGATCCGCTGGTGCGCCGGCAGTCGGTCGAGCTGAGCGACCAGCGCTGGGACTACGACGTGGGGCGGCTGGTCGCCGTCCTCGACCGCGCG
>JBKGUS010000131.1:0-4460 GCA_046462295.1 Thermoleophilaceae bacterium
GCGAATCTGGATTAGGCTGGGCGCCTGCCCCCCCCTGACCCCATCTTGAGGGGTCTGTAACGAAAGGATTACCTTGGGCTCGTTCAGCAAGAGGCTCGCGACGGCTGCTGCCGTCGTGGCCGTATCGGCGGTTGCGGTCTCGGCCGCTCAGGCCGCCACAGTCGAAACCGTCGCCACCGGCCTCGACAACCCCCGCAGCGTCGCCTACAACCCGGTCGACGGCGCTATCTACGTCGCCAACGCCGGCCGCGGCGGCCGCCAGTGCCAGGGTGAGGGCGAGGAGGCGATGTGCCTCGGCACCACAGGCCGGGTCGTCCGCGTGGCGGCCGACGGCAGCAAGAGCACGGTCGCGCGCGGCATGTTCTCTCTCGCGGGGCCCGGTGGCCCGTTCGCCATCGGCCTCCATGGCGTGTCCGTGGCGCCCGACGGCTCGGTCTTCGGAGTGACCGGGTCGGCCCCTCCGCGTGACGTCGCGGGCATGCCGCGCCCGGTGCGGCGCAAGGTCGGCCGCCTGTTCAGGGCGAGCGGCGGTGCCTTCTCGGCGGTCGCACGCGTCGACCGGCTGGAGCACCGGCGCAACCTCGACAACGTCAAGGGCGACCGCAACTCGAACCCGTACGCGGTGCTCGCACTGGCCGCCAACCACCAGATCGTTGTGGACGCCGGCGCCAACGCAGTGCTCGAGGTCCGCGACGGCGAGGTCAGCCTGCTCTCGCTGATCCCGAACCGGAGGAACGGCCGGCGGCAGTCCGTGCCGAGCTCGATCGCGCTCGGTCCCGACGGCGCCTACTACGTCGGCGAGCTCGCCGAGTCGTCCGGCAAGGGCAAGGCGCGCGTGTGGCGTGTCCCGGCCGAGGGCGGCACCGCGACGGTGTACCGCTCCGGCTTCACGACGATCTCCGGCGTGGCCTTCGGTCCCGACGGCAGCCTGTTCGTGACCGAGATGTTCGTCAACCGGAGGTTCGGTGGCCGCCTCGTGCGTGTCGCGCCGGACGGGGGCCGCTCGGTCCTGGCCGGCGTCAAGAAGCTGACGGCTCCGACCGGCGCCGCTGTCGACTCGACCGGCGCGGTCTACGTGTCGAACTTCAGCGTGCTTCCGCGGAAGACGCCGAGGAACAGCGAGTTCCGCGGCGCGGGCGGGACGCTCGTCAAGGTCACGCCGTAAGGCAGAAGCGGTCCGGGGGCTCACGCCCCCGAGGCCCGAAGCAGCCGGCTCGGCCGGCTGCGCAGGGTCAGGCATCCGGCGCCGATGCCTGGCCGGTGTCTGGCGGCCGGCGGACCGGGGCCCGCTCCTCAGCGGGCCTCGGCCGCCAGCGCCGTCTGGTCCTCGAGGCCGATCACCGGCCCGGCCGTGCCGCCTGTGCGCTTCCGCTCACGGATCTCCAGCCGGCGTGAGAGCCGCGACAGCGTGAAGTTCGTGATCACGAACAGCAGGCCGATGAAGATGAACACCTGGAGCAGCGGCGCCGTCACGCCACCGACGAAGGCCGTGAAGCCGCTCGAGAGGGTGCGGCCGGCGCGCATGACCTCCGAGATCGCGATGATGCTCACGAGCGTGGTGTCCTTGTTCAGCGTGATGAGCTGGGACACGGTCGCGGGAACCATCCGGCGCAGGCCCTGGGGCAGGATCACGTAGCGCAGCTGTTGCGGATAGGTGAGCCCCAGCGACGCGGCCGCCTCCCCCTGGCCGCGGTCGAGCGAGAGGATGCCGGCGCGCATGATCTCGGCGATCACCGCCGAGTTGTAGAGCACCAGCGCGAGAATGCCGGCGAACACCCGCCCCGACTGGAGCGCCTCCGGGAAGAAGCCGGGCGCGTTGTCCTCCCAGGCGCGTGCCCACGACTCAGGGGCGGCCAGGAAGGCGTAGAGCATGATGAAGATCAGCGGGAGGTTGCGCCAGACGTCGACCCAGGCGCCGGCGGCGATGCTCAGCGGCCGCAGCCTCGCCAGGCGCCCAAGCGCCAGCAGGAGCCCGACGATCAGCGAGAGCACCATCGAGATCGCGGCGATCTCGAGGTTGATCAGGAAGCCCTCGAGCAGGAAGCGCACGTTGTTCCCGCTTGTCACCCACTCCCAGTTGTCCGGATCGAACAGGTAGCCCATGCCTCACCTGTGAATGGCGTAGCGGGTCTCGAGCCGGCGTACGGCCACGGTGGCGAGCCCGGTGAGGATCAGATAGCCGACCGCCGCCCAGAAGAAGGCCTCGTTCGTCTGGAAAGTTCGGGAGTTGACGAGCCTGGCCTGGTGGAGCAGGTCGGGCAGCGCCAGCAGCGACACGCCGATGATCGCGGAGTTCTTGATCATCGCGATGATCAGACTGCCGAGGTGGGGGATGACGGTCCGGAAGGCTTGCGGCAGGACGATGTAGCGCAGCGTGCGGGGGTAGTCGAGCCCGAGCGACAGCGAGGCCTCGATCTGGCCCTTGCCGACGGCGAAGACGCCCGAGCGCAGCGCCTCCGCCACGTACGCCGCGGTGTACAGGCCCAGGCTCGCCGTGCCCGCCACCCAGGCGTCGATCGGGAGCCCCGCCCGCCGCAGACCGGCAAAGGAGATGAACAGGAGCACGAGCAGCGGCGTGTTCCGGAACAGCTCCACGTACACGCCGCCCACCCAGCTGAGCGGCTTCAGCGGCGCCACGCGCAACGCGGCGACGAGCGTGCCCACGACCATGGCGATCACGAACGAGATCGCCACCAGGCGGACGGTCACCCCGAAGCCGGAGCTGAACTCCGAGAAGTGCTCGGTGAGTACGTCCCAGAGTTCAGCCACGGCTCGGTCTCCCGCTAAGCGCGGCTAGGTGCCGAGTTCGAGAGCCTCCTGGAGTGTCATGTCGGGGGGCTGTTCCTCCCTGCCGATGTGGCGACCGACCCACTTCTGGTAGGTCTCCTCCCAGCGGCCGTCCTCCTCGACGTTCTGCAGAACGCCGTCGACGAAGTCCTTTAGCTGCTTGTCGCCATCTTTGATCCCCACCCCGTAGGGCTCGGTGGTGAGCGGGTCCCCGACCATCTCGAGGGTGTCGTCCTGGATGATCATGCCGGTGAGGATCACGTCGTCGGTCGAGATCGCGTCGATCGCGCCGTTCTGGAGCAGCTCCAGGCACTCGGAATAGGTGTCGACCAGCCTGAGCTCCGCGTCCGGCGCGTCCTCACGGATCGTCTCCTCATAGGTCGACCCGAGCGCCGTGCAGACGCTGTTGCCGGCCAGGTCCTCGAGCCCCTTGATGTCCGAGTCGCCCGGGACGAGGATCCGGCCGCGCGCGATGTAGTACGGCTCGGAGAAGTCGATCTCCATGTCGCGCTCGGCATTGATCGTCATCGTCGAGAGGATCAGGTCCACCGTCCCCCGCTCCAGGAACGGGATGCGGTTGTCCGAGATCGCCTCGATGAACTTCGGCTCCACACCGAGCTCCTCGGCGATGAACCTGCCCATGTCGACGTCGAAGCCCTCGACCTCGTTCGTCTGCGGGTTCTTGAAGCCGAACGGCGGCACGTCGAACTTCACGCCGATCGTGATCTCGCCGCGCTCCTGGATCTTCCCGAGCGTGGTGTTGGCGGGGAACTGCTCGGCCTCGGCGGCCTGATCGCCGCCTCCACCGCCTCCGCCTCCACCATCGTCATCGTCGTCGTCGCCGCAGGCGGCCAGTGCCAGCGCCGCTACCGCGAGCGCCATTGCGAGCAGCGCCCGCCACAGCTTTGTCTTCGTCATCCCGTCCCTCCTCAGTGGTGGATGATCTTGTCTACGAACTCCTTCGCCCTTGGGCTCCTCGCCGACGAGAAGAACTCGTCCGGCGGCCCCTCCTCCACGATCCGGCCGGCGTCGATGAAGACGATCCGGTCGCAGACCTCGCGCGCGAACCCCATCTCGTGGGTCACGACGATCATGGTCATGCCGTCCCGGGCCAGCTGGCGCATCACGTCGAGGACCTCGCGGATCATCTCCGGGTCGAGTGCCGACGTCGGCTCGTCGAACAGCATCAGCTTCGGGTCCATCGCGAGAGCGCGGGCGATCGCCACGCGCTGCTGCTGGCCGCCGGACAGGTCGGCCGGGTACTGGTCGGCCTTCTCGGGGATGCCGACGCGCTCGAGCAGCTCGCGGGCGCGCGCCTTCGCCTCGGCCTCGGGGAGGTCCCTGACCTTGATCGGCGCGAGCGTGATGTTGCGCTCGACCGTCATGTGCGGGAAGAGGTTGAACTGCTGGAAGACCATCCCGACCTCGGCGCGCAGCTGCGTGAGCTCCTTGCCGCTGCCGCCCACCGGCCGCCCGTCGAAGCGGATCTCGCCCGCGTCGATGGCCTCGAGGCCGTTGATGCAGCGCAACATCGTGGACTTGCCGGACCCCGACACGCCGGCGATGACGATCGCCTCGCCACGCCCGATCGTCAGGGAGACATCGTCGAGGACGAGGTTGTCCCCGAACGCCTTGCGGACGCCCCGCAGCTCGACCATCGGCGAATCTTCAGC
>JBKGUS010000132.1:0-11729 GCA_046462295.1 Thermoleophilaceae bacterium
ATCGGATAGAAACGAACGAGCCGAACCAGTCGTAGGAGACGACGCGCGACAGCGACTCCGCCGGAACCAGCCGCTGCAAGGTCGACTCCCAGACCGACATCCCGAGCATCATCCCGGCGCCCGACAGGAACGCTCCGCACGCCAGCAGCGCCGTCGGCGCGCCGGCCGCCAGGAACGCAAGCGGCATCGCGAAGAACGCCTCCGTGAGCGCGACCAGCACGAGCGGCCGTCGCGGCTGCGCCCGCGTGGCGAGCACGCTGCCGAAGAGCGCGCCGGCCCCGACCGAGCCCAGCACCACGCCCCATGCTGCCGCACCGCCGAGCTCGCGGTCCGCCACCACCGGGCCGAGCGCGCTCCACGCTCCCCAGAGCATGTTGACCATCGCGAAGTAGACGACGAACGTCCACACCCACCTGCGCGACCGGAACGCGTCCCAGCCGTCGCGGAGGTCGGCGAAGAACGACGCGCCTGCCTGCGCCACGCGGCTCGGCACACGCAGGCGCCACAGGCACAGCGCGCTCACGACGAAAGTCGCCGCGTCCACGGCGATCGCCCACCCGGCTCCGGCCGCGGCCACCAGCACGCCGGCCAGGAGCGGACCGGCGATCTCGCCCGTCGAGACCGCGGTCGCCCGCAGGGCGTTGGCCGGCTGCAGCTCCTCGGGCGGGACCACCTCGGGCAGGAGCCCGGTCGACGCCGGACCGAAGAAACCGGTGGCCGCGCCGGTCAGCCCGGCGAACAGCGCGAGCGTCCACACCTCCGCCGACCCCGTGATGAGCAGCGTCGCGGTCGTGCCCTGGCTTGCCACCCTGACGAAATCGGCGGCGATCATCACCCAGCGGCGCGAGGTCCGGTCGGCGACGACCCCGCCGATCAGCACGCTGGCGGCCCGAGGCAGCACCGCGGCCGCCAGGACGAGCCCGACCGCCGACGCGGACCCGCCCACCTCGAGCACCGCGAAGGCAAGCGCGACCGCGACCATGCGATCGCCGAGCACCGAGACGCCCTGGCCAAGGAAGAGAAGCCGAAAGTCGCGCCGCCCGAGAACGCGAAGGTTGTCCGGCAAGTGCGGCACGGGGGAGCAGACTAGGCGCGGCCGCCGGCCGAGCCGGCCGCGTCCGCGACGCCGGCAACCAGCGACGCCTGCCGCACCAGCGCCTCCAGCACCGCCGCCAGCGACGGCCGGCGCGCGGCCCCGCTTCGCACCAGCGCGCTCACGTGCCGACGTGGCGGCGCTGGCGTAGCCGACGTGAAGCGCACCGCGTCCGAGCCCGTCCGCGCCAGCGCCGGGAGCAGGCCGATACCGAGTCCCGACTCCACGAGCGTCTCCATCAGCCGCGCGTCGTCCGCCCGGTGCACGATCCGCGGTGCGAACCCCGCCGTCCGGCACGCCCCCTCCAGCGCCGCCGCGAACTGGGTCCCGGCGAGTCCTGCGATCCACGGAGCGTCCGCGAGCGACTCCAACGCGACGGGCTCCTGCGTCACTTCGCCGCGCGGCAGCACCAGCAGCAACGGCTCGCTTAGCAGCTCGTGCGACTCCAGCCCGCCCGTCGGCACCGCCGCCACCCCTTCGTAGCTCTCCGACACCAGCACGTCCAACTCGCCCGAGCGCAGCACCGGGATCCCGTCCTCCGGCTCGTGCTCCACCACCGGGCACGACAGCTCCGGGTGCCGTTCGCACAGGTCAGCCACCGCCGGCGCCACCAGCCCGGCCGCGGCGCTCGGGAACGCCCCGATCACCACCGTGCCGCGCACCGTTCCGTGCTCCGCCGCAAGCTCCGCCTCGGCGGCGTCGAGCTCCGCCAGCACCCGGTCGGTCCGGGCGACCAGCCCGCGCGCCGCTGGTGTCAGCCGCACCCGACGCCCGTCGCGCTCCAGCAGCGGCACGCCCGCCTCGCGCTCGAGCTGCAGCAGCGACTGCGAGATCGCCGAGGGCGTGTACCCCACCACCCTCGCCACCTCCGCGATCGTGCCGCGGCCGGCGAGCTCGCTGAGGAGCCGGAGTCGCCGCAGGTCGAGCATCGTTCAGCTGAGCTTACGCTCACCGCAAGGCATCGGTGCTTGTGCTTGGCCTCCCGGGGGCGCAACATCCCTCGCCCGTGACGAGCCGTACCCCAACCGAGCGGGACCCCCGCCAGAGGGATCGCTACGAGCCGATGCCCGGCATCGTCGATCTGCCTGGCTGGCTCTGGCGCCGCATGGGGCGCACCGCCCGTCTCAGCGCGCTCGGCGCCCTAGTCCTGCTCGTCGCCGCGGCGGCGGCGCTGGTGCCGGTGATTCTCGAGTCGAAGGAGGACCAGGCCGAGGCGGACCGCCGCGAACGGGCCGAGCGGAGAGCCGAGCTGATCCGCAGGCTCGAGACCGAGCAGCGCCCGCGGCAGCGCCGCTCCACCTCCGTCACTCCCCCCGGCGCGGCGCCAGCCGAGCAACTCGCGGCCCGATCCACGCTCGTCAAGGAAATGAACGCCGAAATCCTCGCCGACGCCCGAGCCCGCGTCCGCCGCGGCGACCTCGACGGACCCATCCGGCGAGTGGAGTGCGAACCGTTCCCGCGCAGGGTCGACGGAGTCGGCGCGCACGAGCAGCTCGGCCGCCGCACCGGCCGCTACGCCTGCGTGGCCGTGACCGCCGAGTTCGGAACCGGCGAGGTGGGCGCCACCGGCGTCATCGGCCACCAGTACCGCACGATGGTCGACTTCGAGACCGGCCGCTACGCCTTCTGCAAGGTCTCGGGGCAGGCCGGCCCGTCGCGCGAGCAGCTCGTCACCACGCCGCGCGTCTGCGGCGGTTAGTGCCAGGCCGTCGGGTCCACCCCTTGACTTCAAGCGCGCTTGAAGATGCACCATGGATCCATGAGCGAATCACCCACAGCAAGCGAACGCATCACCGAAGAGGTCACCTCATGGCCGGGAGTCGAGGCTGGCATCGGCCGGCGGGGCGAGTACGGCTTCACCGTCGGCGGGCGGCAAATCGGCCACCTGCACGGCGACCATGCCGCCCATTTCGGCTTCCCGAAGGAGGTCGGGGCGCGACTCAGGGACGAAGGCCGCGTGGGCCCGCACCCCGTGGCGCCGAACAAGCCCGCTTGGGCGGCCAAGAGAATCGAGACCGACGAGGACGTCCTCGACGTGATCGAGCTCCTGCGCCTGAACTACGACCGCGTGGTCGCCCGCCACGGCCTCCCCGAGGAGGTCGAGGCCTGACCTAGCCGTCGTAGGGCTCGAAGTCCTTCTTCCGCGCGCCGCAGACGGGGCAGAACCAGTCGTCCGGGATGTCGTCGAACGCCGTGCCCGGCGGGATGCCGCCGTCCGGGTCGCCCTCCGCGGGGTCGTAGATGAACCCGCAGGACGTGCACATCCAGAGCTGTGCCGTGACGGTTTCTTCCATGGCGGTGGCACAGGGTAGCGTTAGGCTGCCCGAATGCGGGTCGACCGCCCCCATCCCGGGGAGGAGCTCAACGAGGGCGAGGTGACAGAGCCGCGCCAGGCCGCGTCGATCATCGTCCTGCGCGATTCGCCCCGCGGCCCCGAGGTACTGCTCGTGCAGCGGAACCCGAAGCAACGCTTCATGGGCGGCGCCTGGGTCTTCCCCGGCGGGGCCGTGCATGGCGACGACGCCGACCACTCCGCCGCGGCCGTTCGCGAGCTCCAGGAGGAGGCCGGCATCGCGCTCCCGAACGACGCCGAGGTCGTCGCCTGGTCGCGATGGATCACGCCGGAGGAGGTCAAGGTCCGCTTCGACACCTGGTTCTTCGTGGCCGAGGCACCGCCCGGAGCGGAGGCCGCCGTGGACGGCAGCGAGTGCATTGATTCGCGCTGGCTCCGCCCCGCCGCCGCACTGGACGCCTTCGCCCGCGACGAGCTGATGCTCGTCTTTCCCACGATCAAGCACCTCGAGGCGCTTGCACAGGCCGATTCGGTGGCCGACGCGCTCCACAAGGCGCGCACTCGCGAGGTCGTGCCGGTGCAGCCCAGGGTGCTCGTGCGCGACGGCGAAGCGGAGATCGTGCTGCCCGGCGAGCCGGGCTACGACGACGAGTAGCCACCGGCGCCGCAACCCGGCGCGGGGTGACTTGTTTGAAGGGGTCCATGAGGCGAACCGCTTCAGTACTGCTGGCAGCCGTCGCGATCCTCAGCCTGCTGGGGGCGGTGGCGGTCGCGGACACCCTGATCGGCACCGAGGCCGGCGAGTCGCTGCAGGGCACCGCGCGACCGGACCAGATCTACGCCGAAGGCGGCAACGACCGCCTGCTCGGCAACGGCTCCAACGACTTCCTCGAGGCCGGCTCCGGCGACGACGAGGTGAACGCGGGCGAGGGCGTCGACCTGGTGATCGGCGGCACGGGCGCCGACCGGATCGACGCCGGCCCGCACAACGACGTCGTGTACGCCGGCGCCGGCACCGACCTGGTGCTGGGCGGCTCGGGCGCCGACACGCTGTTCGGCCAGTCGGACGCCGACCGCATCTTCGGCGGCTCCGGCGCCGACCGCATCTACGCCAGCCTGGGTGGCGACTTCGTCGACGCCGGCTCGGGCTCCGACCGGATCAGCGCCGACGAGGGCGACGTGACGATCAGGGCGGGTGCGGGCCACGACGTGGTCACGACCGACGGGGGCCGCGCCGACGTGCACGGCGGCGGTGGGCGCGACCGCATCCGGACGGGCTCGTCGAACGACCGCGTGAACGGCGGACGCCACGCCGACTCGATCGACACCGGCCCGGGCGACGACGAGATCCGGGCGCAGGACGGCGTGCGTGACCGCGTGCGCTGCGGCCCGGGCAACGACGAGGTCGAAGCCGACCCGGACGACATCCTCAGCGGGTGCGAGTCGCGCTTCGACAAAGCCGGGGGACCGCTCCCCGGGCCGCGCCGCCGGGCGCCTCGATGAAGTAGAACCCCCGGCATGGCGACGACCGGCCTCACGGTCGCTGTGACCGGGCCGACCGGCGATCTCGGCCTCTCGATAGTCGACGCGCTCGAGCGTTCACGCTCGGTGAAGCGGATCGTCGGCATGGCGCGCCGGTCCTTCGAGCCCGGCGACCGCGGCTGGCGCAAGACGGAGTACCGCCAGGGCGACGTGACCGACGACGCCAGCGTGCGCGGCCTGGTCCAGGGCGCGGACGTGGTGGTGCACCTGGCCTTCGCGATCCTCAGCGCCAGCGACACCACGCGCGACCTCAACGTCGACGGCTCGAGGCGGGTCTTCGAGCAGGCTGCCAAGGCCGGCGTGGACCGCATCTGCTACTCGTCCAGCGTCGCCGCCTACGGGTTCCACGACGACAACCCCGACTGGCTGACCGAGGAGTTCCCACCGCGCGGCTCGCCGGCTCATCCCTACTCGCACCAGAAGGCCGAGGTGGAGCGGGTGCTCGGCGAGGTGCTGCTGCGGCACAGCGGGACCTCCGCCTACGTCTTCCGGCCCTGCATCGTCGCCGGACCCGAGGCCCGCACGATGCTCCAGGAGATCCCCTACTTCCGCCTCGGCGACGCCATGCCCGACGCGGTGGCGCGCCTGCTCGGCTCGGTGCCGGTGCTCAAGCCGGTGCTCCCGGACCCGGGCACGCGCTTCCAGCTGGTGCACGAGCAGGACGTGGCGAGCGCGTTCGTGGCCGGCGTGCGCGGCGTCGGCGAGCCCGGTCCGTACAACCTGGCCGGCGGCGGCACACTGACGATGTCAGACCTCGCCGACGCCCTCGGCTGGTACTCCGTGCCGGTGCCGAAGCTGGCGCTCGACGCGACCGCCGAGATCGCCACGCGGCTGCCGCTCCTGCCCGACTCGGTCGCCTGGCTCCACTCGGCGCGCAAACCCGTGCTGATGAAGACCGACCGCGCCCGAAGGCTGCTCAAGTGGCGGCCGAGGCACACCGGGCGGCGCACGCTCGAGGGCATGGTGAAGGCCCACCGCGAGCGGCTGTTCGTGCGCTAGAGGGCGGCCCGGTACAGCGCCTCGTAGTCCTCCTCGCCCATCTCACGCGGGTTGAGGAGCGTCGTGCCGTCGCCCATGGCGCCCTCCACGAGCGCCGGGATCCCGTCCTCCGGCACGCCCGCCTGGGACAGCCGCGTGGGCAGCCCGAGCCGGGCCACGAGCTCGGTGACGTAGGCCGCGAGCGCGTCCCCGATCTCCGGCACGTCGACGTCGAAAAGCTCGCCGATGTCGCGGTAGCGCTCGGCGGTCTCTCCGCCGTCCGCCGCGTTGTGGCGGATCACGTGCGGCAGGTGGATCGCGTTGGCCACCCCGTGCGGGACCCCGAAGTGGGCCCCGGCCGGATGCGACATCGCGTGGACCGACCCGAGCGCGATCGTTATCGCGAGGTTCGCCGCGATCAGCATGTTGCCGCGCGCGTCCTCGTCCTCCTCGCCGTGCTCGACCGCCCGCTCGAGGTTGTCGCGGATCATGCGGAGCGCCTGCAGGGAGCGGGCGTCCTGGTGCGGGCTCCAGTCGGTCGACACGTAGCCCTCGACCGCGTGCGTCATCGCGTCCATTCCCGTCGCCGCGGCCACCGGCGCGGGGAGCGTCCGGGTCGTTTCCGGGTCGAGGATCGCGAGGCGGGGGAAGAGCGGGAAGTCGGCGATCTCGAGCTTCACCTTCTCCTCGGGGTCCTTCACGACGGCCGCCATCGACACCTCGCTTCCGGTCCCCGCGGTGGTGGGGATACAGGCCAGCGGGGCGATGTCGAGCGGCCGGCCCATGCCCTCCTCCTCGCGCGGCATCAGAAAGAAGCCCTCCTGCTCGCGGGCGCTTCCGCCATGGGTGAAGAGGGCGTCCGCAACCTTCGCGGTGTCCATCACCGAGCCGCCGCCGACAGCGAGGAAGGAGTCCGCGCCCGCCTCCTTCGCCGCGGCGGCGCAGCGCTCGACCACGTCGGTCGAGGAGTCCTGCGGCACGTCGTCGAACACGCCGGCCACCTCGAGGCCACCGTCGGCGACGCCCGCCCCGACCTTCTCGACGAGGCCCGTGTCGCGGACCACGGGATCGGTCACGACGAAGACCCGGCGGGCGCCCTCCTTCTTGAACTCGAAGCCGGTCGACTCGAGCAGGTCGCGCCCGGCGATCACCCGGGTGGGCGAGGCGTACTGGTAGAAGTCCTTCAAGAAGCCTCGAGCAGGTCCCGGCGGCCGGCTTCCTCGAGCTGCCGGCGGTAGCGCGGGAAGACCGGCTTGACGAGCGGCACGAGCTTCAGGATCTTCGCCACCGGCCCCTTCGCCTTCATCTGGCCGCGCGCGAGCGCCACGGTCACGTTCACCTGGCCGAGCCAGAAGCGGTGCGCCGTGTCGGCCTCCATGGTCATGATCACCTCGGGCTCCAGGACGGTGTCGCCGAAGTCGACCTGGCCGTCCTCCCCCTCGATCAGCTTCACCGTGATCTTCGAGTCCGGCTCGCGGTACTGGTACTGGACGATCGTGTTCGCCTTGCGGAACTTGGGAGCGACCTCCTCGTCCTCCTTGAGGTCCCGGAACAGCTTCCCGATGGTCGCGTAGACCTCGTCGGCGTCCTTGAAGTAGGCCATAGGGCGCGCAAGCCTACTTACGACCGGGCCGCGGGAAGGAGGTTCCCACGACGGCGTCCCAGGCCCGGTCGGGCAGCAGGGCGCGCTGACCCATCAGAACGCGGGCCGAGGCGGTGACCTTGTAGCGGGCGCGCGGCCGGCCCGCGGTGAGCGCCCGCTCGATCACCTTCGCCACGGCGTCCGGACCGGCGCCGAGGCGGCCGAGCGGGCCGTTGTAGACACGCGCCGTGGCGGCCGCCACCGCCTGGTTGAACTCGGCGTAGGGGCCGTCGTCCGTGGGCACCGACGCCACCGCCGCGTCCCCGAAGCTCGTCCTGATCAGGCCGGGCTCGATCACGACCACGTCGACGCCGAAGCCGCGCACCTCGAAGCGCATGGCGTCCGAGAGCGCCTCCACCGCGTGCTTCGTCGCGTGGTAGATCCCGCCGCCCGGGAAGGTGAGCTTCCCGCCCATCGAGCTGACGTTCACGATCCGGCCGCGCCCTTCGCGGCGCATGCCGGGCAGCACGAGCTGGGACATGCGCAGCAGGCCGAAGACGTTCGTCTCGAACTGGCGGCGCACGTCGTCGAGCGGGACGGTCTCCACCGCTCCGCTCTGGCTGTAGCCCGCGTTGTTCACCAGCGCGCCGACCGCGCCTTCGGCTCGCTCGACCTCCTCCACCGCCGCGCGCATGGAGTCCTCGTCGGTCACGTCGAGCGGGAGCGTGCGGCAGCCGGCGCCCTTCAGATCCTCGATCGACTCAGGACGGCGGGCGCTCGCGTACACGGTCATCCCGGCGCGGGCGAGCCGCTCGGCGGCAGCCCGGCCGATGCCCGTGGAGCAGCCCGTGATGAGCACAGGTCCGGACACCTCGTCAATCCTCCTCGATCCGGCGCCTCACGAGCAACGTCTGGGCGGCGCGGCCGATGCGCCCGCGCTCGTCCCAGAGCGCCGTCTCCGCCAGCCCCAGGCCGTCCACGCGGGTCACGGCATCGAGGCAGACCCACTCACCCTCGGGCGGCCGCAGCAGGTGGACCGTCAGCTCGGTGTTGATGAAGTGATGGGTGCGCCAGTCGAGGGCGGCGCTCACGCCGTTCCCGGAGTCGGCGGCCACCAGGAGGCGCTCCAGCGGCCCGGGTTCCTCACCCGCCACGAGCGGCACGCGCGTGCGCATCCAGACAGTGGCCGGTCCCGGGTGCCGCCAGCCTCCGTCCACGAAGCTGTACTCCATCGCCTCGTGATAGCCGAACTCGTGGCCCGCGCCGGGGAAGTCGCTCGGCTTTCCCTGCTCCGGGCCGGGCGGGCGCTCCTCCTGGTCGAGGTGCAGCGAGTGCTCGCCGACCCGCAGGCGCCAGGCGCGCGCTCGCATCAGCTCGCCGGCGGAGCCCGCGAGCGACGCCTCGATCATCTCGACGCTGCGGCCGGGGCGCACAACGCTCGCCTCCACGGTCAGCGGCTCGAGCGGGACCGGCCCGAGGATCTCACAGGTGATCCTGCCCACCTGCATCCCCTCGCGCGGCTCGCAGCGCTCGATCGCCCGACCGAGTAGGGCGGCGGGCGGCCCGGCATGCTGCGCATCGGGATCCCAGGGGCCGCGGGTGGAGGCGGTCGGGACGAAGCGGGCTCCGTCCAACTCGTAGAAGGGTGGCGGCACGCTCAGGCGCCGATCGAGAACATGGCCTCGAGGTCGTGCTCGGAGAAGACCTCGAAGGCGACCATCGTGTGGGTCTCGCGGATGCCGCGGACGCGGGAGAGCCGGGCGGTCACGAGCTCTGCGAGCTCCTCGGCCTGGCGCAGCCGGATGATCGCCACGAAGTCCCACTCCCCGGTGATCGAGTAGGCCTCCGTGACGCCTTCCACGTCGGCCAGCTTGCCGCCCAGCGAGTGCATAGCCTCCCGCTCCGCCTTGATCAGGACGAACGCGTGGATCACGGCGGGGAACCTATACCGTGCTCGCGGATGCAGGCGGTCACCTTCCAGGCTCCCGGCGAGGTCCGGGTGGAGGAGCGGCCCGAGCCGGAGCTGCTGGAGCGGGACGACGCGGTCGTGCGCGTGGAGGCCACCGGCGTGTGCGGGTCCGACCTGCACATCTACCACGGCCGCGTCGTGATCGAGCCGGGCTTCACGCTCGGCCACGAGTTCGTGGGGACCGTGGTCGCGGCGGGCGACGGCGTGACCGACGTAGCCGAGGGCGACCGCGTGCTCGGCTGCTACTGCTCCGCCTGCGGAAACTGCTTCTTCTGCCGCCGCGGCGCCTTCCACAAGTGCGACGACGGCCGCGTCTTCGGACACGGCAAGACGCTCGGCTCGCTGCAGGGGGCGCAGGCTGAGCGCGTGCTGGTGCCGCATGCGAATCTCACCCTGCGCCGCGTGCCCGCGGGCATGACGGACGACGCCGCGCTGTTCGCCGGCGACGTGATGGGCACCGGCTGGCACGCCGTGGACCAGGCCGGCATCCGGCCGGGCGACTCGGCGGCGGTGCTTGGGCTCGGCCCGGTCGGGCTCTGCGCCGTCCAGGCCGCGCGCGCGGCCGGCGCGGCGAAGGTGATCGCGATCGACACGGTCGAGGAGCGGCTCGGCATGGCGCGGGACTTCGGCGCCGAGCCTGTGCACCTCACCGAGGACGACCCGCGCGCCGCGGTCAAGGCCGCCACGGACGGCCGTGGCGTGGACGCGGCGATCGACGCGGTGGGCCACCAAGACGCGCTCGAGCTGGCCGCCCGGGTGGCGCGCAAGGCCGGCACCGTGGCGGCCATCGGCGTGTATGCCGAGCGCATCCCGGTGCACATGGGGATCGTGTGGATCAAGGCGCTGACGCTGAAGACGGGGCACGCCAACGTGATCGGGCACGTCGATAGGGTGCTGGCGATGATGGACGCGGGAGTGCTCGACCCCTCGCCGCTCGTCACGCACCACATGTCGCTCGCCGATGCCGCCGACGCGTACGCGGTCTACGACCGGCGCGAGGCGCTCAAGATCGTGATGACGCCGTGAGCGTCGAGCGCGGCACCTCTGCGCTGCTCACCCGCCGCCGCCTCATCCTGTCGAAGGCGGCGGAGCCGGTGGGCTGGAAGATCGGGTTCAACCTGCCCGAGTTCCAGCAGAAGCTCGGCATCGACGCGCCGCTGGCGGGATTCCTGACGAGCAACGGGCTGCTCGAGGACGGGGCCGAGTGGTCCCTGGGCAGTGAGGGGGGGGTGGTCGTCGAGTCGGAGGTGGCGGTGGAGCTGGGCGACGACGCCCGCTCGATCGTCGCCTTGCTGCCCGCGCTGGAGCTCGCCGATCCGCCCGACCTCGAACAGGACGTGGAGACGATCCTGGCGGGGAACATCTTCCATCGCGCGGTGGCGTTCGGGCCGCGCGCGGAGACGGATGCGCCGGGCGCGGCGCGGATCCTCGTGAACGGGGAGGTGCAGCACGAGATCGACGCGGAGCGGGCGGGTGCGAACCTCGAGGCGATGGTCGAGGCGGTGGCGGCGCGCCTGGAGGCGGCCGACGAACGTCTGCGGCCGGGCGAGCGGATCATCACCGGGGTGCTGGCCCCGCCGCACAAGGCGGGGCCGGGGGACACGGTGCGGTTGGAGCTGGAAGCGGTGGGTGCGGTGGAGCTACGGTTCGCCCCATGAGCACCGCCACGCTTCCCGACGTCCTCTCCGAAGCCGCCCGGTCCTTCGCCACCGGGCCGCATCGCCTGCTGATCGGCGGGGAGCGGTTCGACGCGGCCGACGGGCGCACGTTCGACACGGTCGACCCGTCCACCGGGCGCACGATCGCGGAGATCGCCTACGCGGGGGCCGAGGATGTGGACCACGCCGTGCGTGCCGCCCGTGAGGCGTTCGATGACGGGCGCTGGAGCGGCATCGCGGCCGCCGCGCGCACGCGCGCGATGCTGGCGCTCGCCGACGCGATCGAGGAGAACGCCGACGAGCTCGCCGAGCTCGAGTCGCTCGACAACGGCAAGCCGGTGAAGCTCGCCAAGCGCGTGGACGTGCACCTGGCCGTGGAGCACCTGCGCTACTTCGCCGGGTGGCCGACGAAGATCTCCGGCGACGTGCTGCCGGTCGCGCAGGCCGACATGCACTGCTACACGCGCAAGGAACCGGTCGGCGTGTGCGCGCAGATCATCCCGTGGAACTTCCCGCTGCTGATGGCGGCCTGGAAGATCGCGCCGGCGCTGGCGGCGGGGTGCACGATCGTGCTGAAGCCGGCCGAGCAGACGCCGCTCACGGCGCTGCGGCTT
>JBKGUS010000133.1:0-3028 GCA_046462295.1 Thermoleophilaceae bacterium
CTGGCCACGCCAGCGCGAGCGCAACGGCCTGCGTGAGGACGAGGTGACGATCGACGACGCGATCCTGCGCGCCGTCGTCACCGAGTACACGCGCGAGGCCGGCGTCCGCAACCTGGAGCGCGAGCTCGGCACGCTGCTCCGGAAGACGGCCACGAAGCTGGCCTCCGGCCAGGTCGAGGCCCCGGTTGCGATCGCCGAGCCGGAGCTGCGCGACGCCCTCGGGCGCCAGCGCTTCTTCCAGGAGGCGGCCGAGCGCACCGCGGTGCCGGGCGTGGCCACCGGCCTCAGCGTGACCGGCGCCGGTGGCGACGTGTTGTTCATCGAGGCCACCGAGATGAAGGGCAAGGACGGCCTCGTGCTGACCGGCCAGCTGGGCGACGTGATGAAGGAGTCGGCGCGCATCGCCCTCTCCTACGTGCGCGGCCACGCCGAGCAGATCGGCATCGACGAGGACGCCTTCGACGGGCGCGAGTACCACGTGCACGTGCCGGCCGGGGCGATCCCGAAGGACGGTCCGAGCGCCGGCATCACGATGACGACGGCGCTGGCGTCGCTCCTGAGCGGCCGCCCGGTGCGCCACACCGTCGGCATGACCGGCGAAGTGACGCTCCAGGGCCGCGTGCTGCCGATCGGCGGGGTCAAGCAGAAGGTGCTGGCCGCCCATGCGGCCGGGCTCACCGACGTAATCCTGCCGGAGCGCAACCGCGGCGACCTGGACGACGTGCCCGAGGACGTCCGCGAGGCGATGACGTTCCACCCGGTCATGACGATCGGCGAGGTGCTCGACCTGGCGCTTGAGCCGCAGCCGGCCGCGCTCGCGGCGTAACCCGAACGCAGCGCAGCCGGCCGAGCCGGATGCTCGCCCAAGGTGTGACGACATGCCCCCCTTCACGTAGAAGGGGGGCATGCTTCGTCTTGCGATCGTCCTGGCGGGTCTTCTTCTCCTTGCCGGCTGCGGCAACGACGAGGAAGGGGAGGACAGCCCTGCCGGCCCCTCCGCTCCCGCGACAGAGCTCACCGTGACCGTCTGGCCGCAGGGGCGGGGCGGCCCGATGCGCGAGCGCCGCGTGGAATGCCCGGGGGCGCAGGTCTGCGGCGAGCTTTCGGCGCAGAGTCTGGCACCGGTCCCCCGCGACATGGCCTGCACGGCGATCTACGGCGGCCCGAGCGTGGCGCGCGTGACCGGCACGCTGCGCGGCGAGCCGGTGGACGAGCGCTTCAGCCTCGAGGACGGCTGTGAGATCGCCAGGTGGGAGCGAAACCGGGCGCTGCTGGGCCCGCGGACCTGAGAATCAGGTAAATGTCGTGAGTCCGCCGTCCACCAGGAGGGCGACGCCGGTCACGTAACTTGCCTGCTCAGAGCACAAGAACGTGGCCGCGGCGGCCAGCTCGTCGACCGTCCCGAGACGGCCCGCGGGCACCTCATCCCTTGCAATCGCCTCGGCCTGCTCCAACGAGCCGTACAGGTGCGTGATGCGGTCCGTGGCGATCCTGCCGGGCAGGATGGTGTTGAAGGTGACGCCGTCGGCCGCGAGCTTCCTGGCGAGCGTCTTGAAGGTCGCCAGCATGCCGCTCCGGTGGGCGCTCGAGAGCATCAGGTTGGGGATCGGCTCGCGCGCCGCGCTCGACGAGATGTTGAGCACCCGCCCGAACGAACGTTCGCGCATGGCGGGCAGCGCGGCCTCGATAAGGGCCATCGGCCCGAGCATCAGCTCGCGGTGGGCGTCGCGCCACTGGTCCCGGGTGAACTCGAGCGGGTCGCCGCCCGGCGGGCCGCCCGTGTTCAGCACGAGCACGTCGACCGGGCCGAGCTCCTGAGAGACGCTCTCCACGAGGCGCGGAGCGGCGTCGAGGTCGTTGGTGTCGTGCACGTATGGGCGCGCGCCGATCTCCGCCGCCGCTTCCTCGATGCGCTCCCGGCTCGTCGAGGAGACGGCCACGCTGGCGCCCTCGGCGGCGAACGTGCGGGCGATGCCGAAGCCGATCCCGCGCGAGGCACCGGTCACGAGCGCGACCCTGCCGTGGAGACCCAGGTCCATGGCCGAGAGCGTATCCGTCGTGCGCGGTACGCTCGCCCTCGATGCTCCGCCTTCTGACACGCGCCGCACCATTCCTGCTCGGCGCGGTGGCTACTGCGATCTGGCTGCGGCGCCGGCCGCCGGAGCGCCCTGCGCTGCCGATGAGGACCGGCCCGGCCCCCGCCCGCCGCTTCGAGCGCGCCCCCGTCGACATCGTCACGGTCGTCGACGACCTGCTCGGCGCCGGTCGCTAGGGCGGCCCTTCACCCGAATCGGGGATCACCTACTCGACGTTTCGCCGCCCGATCTGCTTGGGTATCGGACCTCGAATACCAGACTGCCGAGTCCTCGCCGTCCAGGCGGCGGGGAGCGGGGGACCCACTCGCGGCCACCAGGCCGCTGGGGCGAATCGCAGCGCCAAGGCTGCGTAGCGCCACTTTCCGGCGCGAGCCCGTCAGCTCACCCCGTAGGCATCGGAAAGGGGAACCAGGAAGTTGCAACCGATTGTGGATGCCGTCGCGGGGCCACTGGCCGCGCCGCCACGCATGCGTCTTCGCAGGCTGTTCGCGCTCGCCGCCGTGGCGGTCGCTCTCGTGTGCACGGCCGACATCGCCGCCGCCGACAGCAGCGGCGGAGCGTCCGCCGCGAGCGAGGTCGTCGTGAAGCGCGGCGATCGCGGCGATGCCGTCCGGAAGATCCAGTCCGCCCTCGGCGTCGGTGCCGACGGCGTGTTCGGCCCCGTCACGGAGCGCGCCGTCAAGCGCTTCCAGCGCCGTAACGGGCTCATCGCCGACGGCATCGTGGGCCCGCAGACGCGCGCGGCGCTCGGGCTCGACCCGTTCAGCAGAAGGGGCGTCGTCCGTGGCTCGCGCAGCAGGGCGCTGCCGCGGAGGCTCGTCCGGATCGCCGAGTGCGAGTCCGGCGGCGATCCGACGGCGCTTTCGCCAAGCGGTCGCTACCGCGGCAAGTACCAGTTCAGCATGAGCACTTGGCGCCAGATGGGCGGCGAG
>JBKGUS010000134.1:0-5879 GCA_046462295.1 Thermoleophilaceae bacterium
GGCGCAAGAGCACGCCGCCGCGACGTCCGCCCAGACAGCGAAGGCGGCGAGCACCACGCGACCGACGCCGACAGAGTGGTCAGCACATGCACAGTATGGCGCAGGAATCGGGCTGACTGGATTTGAACCAGCGACCTCTCCGACCCGAACGGAGCGCGCTACCAAGCTGCGCCACAGCCCGAACGGCCCTAGGGTAGCGCCGTCCGGCGGGGCGCTGCCATGAGGTCGCGCTGCTGGTGGGAGGGGGCGGCTCGCGGGCATCGACCGCTGTCCGCGCCCGCGCGGCGCACCCCGTTCAAGCAGTCGGCGAACGTGCCGCTGACGTGCTCCGACCCGAACAACAATCCGTTGCGCGAGTCGACGACGTCGGCGCCGGCGAACGGCACGTTGAGCGGCAACCCCGACAGCGGGTCGGTGACGTACACGCACACGGGCAACCGTCTCGGTCTGGCAGGGTCGTTCGGCTTCAAGGCGAACGACGGCGCTGCGGATTCGAACACCGCGACGGCGAGCCTGGTGGCGGTGGCGCGTAACGGTGGGCGCTGCTTCAACCCGTTCGTCGGGTCGGCGCGTCGGGACATCATCATCGGCAGCCGCTTCGGTGACCGGATCAGGGCTGGCCGTGGTCGGGACACGGTGCGTGCGCGTGCCGGTGCCGACTGCGTGTTCGACGGTTCGGCCAGCGAACGGCTGTTCGGTGAGCGTGGCCGCGATCGGCTGGTCGGCAACCGCGGCGCGGACCGGCTGTTTGGCGGCGCCGGCCGTGACCGGCTGATCGGCGCTCAGGGCAACGGCGGCCTGCAGGGCCGCGGAGGTGCCGACCGCCTGAGCGGCGGCCCTGGACCGGACCGCGTGAACGGCGGTGCCGGCAACGACCGGATCAGTGTCGGCGGCGCGACGAACCGGGCTTCCGGTGGAGCCGGCAACGACCGCATCTCGGCCCGCAACGGCAAGCGGGACAAGATCAACTGCGGTCGCGGCCGCGACACGGTCCGGGCCGACCAGAAGGACCGCGTGTCCGGCAATTGCGAGACAGTCCGAACCGGAGGCGGCAGCTAGCCGGAATCGAGATCGAGGCAGCTCGAGGGCGGGGCTTCGGCCCCGCTCCCGGGCGCTGCCGGTGCTCGCTCCGGGCGTTGCCATACTGAGGCTGCGTGAGCGCCTGCCGATCGATGCTTGCCGTGGCCTTCACGCTTGCCGCGCTCGCGGGCTGCTCCGACGACGACGAGGACACGCCCACCGCCGAGCCGGGTGGGCAGGGGCAGGCGGCGCAGCAGGACACCGCTCCGGAGGAGCAGGGTTCGACCGCCGCTCCGGCGCAGGGCCGACCGGTCCGTCTGCTGCTACTCGGCCGCTTCGAGAGCCCGACCTACATTGCGGCTCCGCGCGGGGACCGGCGGCGCCGCTTCGTGGTGCAGCGCGAGGGGAGCATCGTCCTCGTGCGCGGCCGGCGCCGCTCGACCTTCCTCGACATCTCCGACCGCGTCTCGACCGGCGGCGAGAGCGGCCTCCTCTCGATGGCCTTCGCGCGCGACTACCGGAGCTCGGGCCGCTTCTTCGTCTACTACACCGACAACCAGGGCTTCATCCAGATCGACCAGTTCCGCCGCTCCTCCGGCGATCCGAACCGGGCCGATCCGGCGTCGCGCCGCTCGGTGATGCGCGTGCCCCACTCGCGCTTCAACCACAAGGGCGGGCAGCTCCAGATCGGCCCCGACGGCATGCTCTACGCGGGCTTCGGCGACGGCGGCGGTGGGGGCGATCCCGACGAGAACGCCCAGAACCTCGGCCGCATCCTCGGGAAGCTTATCCGGATCGACCCGCGTCCTGGCGGCGGCTACGACATCCCCTCGTCCAACCCCTTCCGCGGCCGCGGCGGTGCGCGCGGGGAGGTCTACGCCTACGGCCTGCGCAACCCCTACCGCTTCTCGTTCGACCGCCGCCGCGGGCACCTGACGGTCGGCGACGTCGGCCAGGACGAGGTCGAGGAGATCGACTTCGTGCCGGGCCGCGACGGCGGGCGCGCCCCCGTCGGCGGCTACAACTTCGGCTGGGACGTCTTCGAGGGCCGCAGCAGCTACGAGGGCGGCAGGGCGCCCGGGCACGTGCCGCCGGTCATCCATCACGACCAGGGCGGCGGCTTCTGCTCGATCATCGGCGGCTACGTGATCCGCGACCCGTCGCTGCGCGGTACGCGCTACTACGGGCGCTACGTCTACGGCGACCTCTGCGAGCCGTCGCTTCGGCTCGCATTCCTCAAGCGGCCGCGCGCACCCACGCGCCCGAGCGGCCTGCGCGTCTCGGAGCTCGTCTCGTTCGGCGAGGACGGCCGCGGGCGCGTCTACGCGGTGTCGCTCTCGGGACCCGTGTACCGCATCGGACGCGGCTGAGACGGCGCTTCCGTCCGCGGCGGCTGACAGCCTCCCGCCCGGATGGCGCAGGCGATCCAGCCCGACCCACGCGGCGACTGGCTGCGCATGCTCGGCGGCGTGCTGTTCGCGCTCGGGGCGACCGTGCTCTTCGCGCGCAAGGGGGACGACTGGGCGGCCTTCCCGCTGTTGATCGTGGCGGCGGTGCCCTGCGCCGTCGTGTTCGGGCTCGGCGCCCTGGGCGCGCTCGCCACCGGCGGGGTGGCGCGCTGGCACGCGGTGCTGATGGTCACCGGGGTGCTGCTCTCCGTGCTCGCCTTCGGGCAGCTGTGGGATGTGGTCGGCGTGAACAGGGACACGTCCGGGTTCGGCTTCCTGATCTTCGCCTGCGTGGCCGGGCTGGCCGCGTTCGCGTCCTTCGGGGTGGGCGCCGCCTACCAGTCCCTGCTCGCCGCCCTGGCCGGGATCGGCGCCTGGCTCTTCTTCTTCGACATGATCCTCGACGAGCCCGGTGCCACCGCGTTCCGGTGGCTCCTGCTCGTGCTCTGCCTCGTCTACGCGGCCGTGGCCTTCGCGCTGCGTGACCGCGAGGCGCCCCAGGCGCCTGAGTTCGTCACGGCCGCCGGCATCACCGGCGTGTCGGTGGGCCTCATCGGCGTGCTCGCCGGGGCCGGCGAGGCATTCGGCGGCCTGTTCTTCGGAGCCGCGCCGACGGAGGGCGAGGGCCAGAGCTTCATCTGGGACCTCTGGCTGCTCCTCATCTCCCTCGGTTTGGTCGCCTACGGCGCCGTGCTGCACGCCCGTGGACCGGCGTACGTAGGGTTTCTCGGCCTGCTGGCGTTCGCGATCCTCCAGGGCGCGGAGGTCAACGCCCTGCTCGAGGGCGACGAGCCGGACGCATCCTTCGTCGGGTGGCCGCTGATCCTGCTCCTGATCGGCGCCGCCGGGCTGGCCGCAGGCGCGATCGGGCGCAGGCCGCCGCCCGCCGGGGTCCGCGAGCCGGCCGGCACGCCGCCGCCGGAGCCTGAGACGACGTACGACGTGCGAAGCTAGAGCCTCTTCGACTTCATGGAGGCTCGCGCATGCGCTTCGAAGGTGTCGTCCCCGCCGTCCTGACGCCGTTCGCCGAGGACGGTGAGATCGACGTGGACGCGCTCGTCCGCAACGTCGAGTGGCTGCTCGACTCGGGAGCGGCCGGGCTCGTCGGGACCGGGACGATGGGTGAGGCGCAGAGCCTCAGCGCCGACGAGCGCCGGCTGGTCGTCGAGACGCTCGTGGAGGCGAGCGGCGGGCGGGTACTGGTGACGGCCGGGGTGTCGAGCGAGACGCCGGCGCGCTCGATCGCGCTCGCCGCGGACGCTGCCGCCGCCGGTGCCGGTGCGCTGATGCTGCTGCCGCCGTTCGGCTACGAGGGCGACGCGCGCGAGATCGAGGCGTTCTACCGGGCCGTCGCGGAGTCGACCGAGCTGCCGATCATGGCCTACAACAACCCGAAGGCGAGCGGCACCGACATGCCGCCGGCGCTGATCGCGCGGCTGGCCGAGATCGACGGCGTGGTGGCGATCAAGGAGTGCTCCGGCGACGCCCGGCGGCTGGCGGAGCTCCTGAACGCCACGGAGGCGCTCGAGGTGCTCGTGGGCGGCGACGATTGGGCGCTCGAGGGCTTCTGCGCCGGCGCCACCGGCTGGATCTCGGGCGTGGTGAACGTGGCGCCGCGCGAGTGCGTAGAGCTGTTCCGCCTCTGCTCGGAGGGTCGGCTCGAGGAGGCGCGCGCCGTGTACGGGCGGATCCTGCCGCTGGCCCGGCTCGACATGCACCCCAAGCTGGTGCAGTTCTTCAAGGCGGGAATGGACCTGGTCGGACGCGAGGGCGGGCCGTGCCGGCCGCCGCGGATGTCCCTGACCGACGACGAGCGGCGCCGGGTCGAGGAGGCGGTGGCGGCGCTCGGGGCCGGGGTCGCGGGGTGAGGGCGAGCCGCGTCTTCGCGGCGGTCGACTCCCACACGGAGGGGATGCCCACGCGCGTCATCACGGGCGGCGTGGGGCCGATCCCGGGCGAAACGATGCTGGAGCGGAAGCTCCACTTCGAGCAGGAGATGGACGACCTGCGGCTGCTCCTGATGCGCGAGCCGCGCGGTCACGGCGCGATGTCCGGCGCGATCCTGCAGCCGCCGCTGTTGCCCGAGGCGGACTGGGGCGTGGTGTTCATCGAGGTGTCGGGTTGCCTCCCGATGTGCGGACACGGCACGATCGGGGTGGCGACGGTGCTGGTCGAGACCGGGATGGTCCCGATCGCCGAGCCGGAGACGGTCGTCCGGCTGGACACGCCGGCCGGGCTGGTGGAGGCACGGGTGGCCGTGGAGGACGGCCGCGCGCGCTCCGTGGCGCTCCGGAACGTGCCGTCGTTCCTGCTCGGCGGCGACCGCGAGGTGCAGGTGAACGGCGGCACGCTCACCTACGACATGGCCTTCGGCGGCAACTTCTACGCGATCCTGCCCGCCGCGTCCGCGGGACTGGCGGTGGACCCGGCGCGCCGCGACGAGCTGATCGAGCGCGGCCTCGAGGTGATGGCCGCGGTCAACGCGGCCGAGCGGCCGGTGCACCCCGGCGACGAGCGAATCGCCGGCTGCCGCCATGTGATCTTCACCGCGCCCGGCGAGGACGGGCCGCGCTCGCAGCGGAGCGCGACGTCGATCCACCCCGGCTGGCTCGACCGCTCCCCGTGCGGCACCGGCACGTCGGCCAAGCTGGCCGCCCTGCACGCCCGCGGCGAGCTGAGCGTGGGCGAGGAGTTCGTGAACCGGTCGGTGATCGGCACCCGCTTCGGCGGCCGGATCGTCGCCGAGACCTCGGTGGGCGGGCTGCAAGCCGTGGTGCCGGAGATCACCGGGCGGGCATGGATCACGGGAATGGGTCAGTACGTGCTGGACCCGGAGGATCCCTTCCCGGCGGGGTTCTCTCTCTGAGCTCCTTCGACGTGGTCGTGGTGGGGGCCGGGATCGTCGGCTGCGCGTGCGCCTTCGAGCTCGCTTCGCGGGGAGCTTCTGTCTGTCTCGTCGATCGTGGTGCGGTCTCGGGTGGAACGACGGGGCTGGGGGAGGGGAACGTGCTGTGTTGCGACAAGCGGCCCGGGGCTGAGCTGGGGTTGGCCGTCGCCGGCCTTGCGATGTTCGCCGAGATCGAGGAGTTGCTCGGGGAGGAGGCCGGGGTGCGGCGCAAGGGGGCGTTGGTGGTTCATGCCGACTCGGCGGGGTGGGACGCGGAGGCGGCGCGGCTGTCGGCGCTTCGGGCCGCGAGCGTTTCGTGCTCGATGCTGTCGGATTCTGAGGTGCGTGCGGCCGAGCCTTCCCTGACTGGCTCGCTGCTCGGCGCGTCCTGGTTCCCCGACGACCTGCAATGCGCGCCGCGGGCGATTGCTCGGGGGCTGGCGCGGGAGGCGGCGGCGCTCGGCGCGGTGGTTGAGACCAGCAGGGAGGTGCGCTCGATCGTGCTGAACGGCAGCAAAGAGGGT
>JBKGUS010000135.1:0-3375 GCA_046462295.1 Thermoleophilaceae bacterium
CTCTTCACGAAAGCGGGCCAGGGCCTCAGGCACCGGCACGTCCTGGCGCTCGAACGTCTCGGCGAGCGAGGCCATTCAGCGGTTCCGGAATGAGGGCCAGGACTACAAGGTCGAGCTGATCGAGGACCTCGTTCGCGACCAAGGCGTCGAGACGGTCTCGCTGTACCGCAACGGCCCCTTCACCGACCTCTGCCGCGGTCCCCACGGGCCCGGCACGAAATGGATCAAGGCGTTCAAGCTCACGAGCGTGGCCGGCGCCTACTGGCGGGGCGACGCCTCCAAGCCGATGCTCACGCGCGTCTACGGCACCGCCTTTGCCAGCAAGGACGACCTCGAGGAGCACTTGGAGCGGCTCGAGCAGGCCCGCGAGCGCGACCACCGCAAGCTCGGCCGCGAGCTGTCGCTCTTCATGCTCTCGGACCTGTCGCCCGGATCGCCCTTCTGGCTGCCGAAGGGCACCCACATCTGGAACGAGCTGACGAAGCTGTGGCGCACCACCAACGTGGAGCGCGGCTACCAGGAGGTCCGCAGCCCGATCCTGTTCGACCAGGAGCTCTGGAAGCAGTCGGGCCACTGGCACGTCTACCGCGACAACATGTACTTCACCGACGTCGAGGACCGGCCCATGGGCCTGAAGCCCATGAACTGTCCCGGCCACTGCCAGATCTACAAGCGCGAGCTGCGCTCCTACCGCGACCTCCCGCTGCGCCTCGCCGAGCAGGGCCTCGTCCACCGCCACGAGCCCAGCGGCACGCTCCACGGCCTCCTGCGCGTGCGCCACATCACCCAGGACGACGCCCACGTGTTCTGCACCGAGGAGCAGATCGAGGAGGAGGCCATGCGCTGCCTCGACTTTGGCTTCTACATCTATGAGCAGTTCGGGCTGCAGCCGCGCTTGGAGCTCTCGACCCGGCCCGAGAAGCGCGTCGGCACCGATGAGATGTGGGACAAGGCCGAGGCCGCGCTCGCCCGCACGCTCGAGAAGAACGGCCTCGAGTACGACCGGAGCGAGGGCGACGGGGCCTTCTACGGCCCGAAGATCGACGCCCACATCACCGACGCGATCGGCCGCTCCTGGCAGCTCGGCACCGTCCAGCTCGACTACTACATGCCGGAGCAGTTCGAGCTCACCTACACGGGCGCCGACAATGCCGAGCACCGCCCGGTGATGATCCACCGTGCCCTGATGGGCTCGTTCGAGCGCTTCATCGGCATCCTGATCGAGCACTACGCGGGCGAGTTCCCGCTCTGGCTCGCGCCGGTCCAGGCGACCGTGCTCCCGATCGCGGACCGCCACGTCGACTACGCACGCGAGACCGCGGCGCGGCTGCGAGAGGCCGGTCTGCGGGTGGAGGTGGACGAGCGCTCCGAGTCGATCGGCAAGAAGATCCGCGAGGCCGAGGTGCTGAAGGTGCCCTTCATGCTGGTGGTGGGGGACCAGGAGCAGGAGGCCGGCGCGGTGGCCGTGCGACGTCACCGGGAGGGCGATCAGGGCGCGGAGCCGGTCGCCGACTTCGCTCGGCGAGCCCAAGACGAGATCGCCGAGAGGCGCTAGTATCGGCCTCTGATGACGTGCCTCCACATCCGCGCGCTTTGACAGCCGGGCGCAGCCTTTACACCTAGTGCCGATCCCTCGCAAGTTCGATCGGCGCCCTCCGGATCGCGACGAGACACGGATCAACGAACGGATCCGCGTACCCCAGGTACGTCTCATCGGCGAGGACGGAAACCAGATTGGTGTCGTGGACACCCAGCAGGCGCTCCGCTACGCGCAGGAGCGCGATCTCGACCTGGTCGAGGTGGCGCCCGAAGCGCGCCCGCCGGTCACCCGCGTGCTCGACTACTCGAAGTACAAGTACGAGCAGGAGCAGAAGGCGAAGGCGGCGCGGCGGCACCAGAAGCAGGTCAACGTCCGCGAGATCAAGCTGCGGCCGAAGATCGCGACCAACGACTACAACACCAAGAAGAACCACGTGGTCCGTTTCCTGAAGGGCGACGACCGCGTGAAGGTCACGATCATGTTCCGCGGCCGCGAGCAGACCCACCCGGAGCGCGGCGAGGCGCTCCTGATGCGGCTGGCCGAGGACGTCGCCGAGCTGGGCCAGATCGAGCAGCACCCCCAGCAGGACGGGCGCAACATGACGATGCTGCTGGCGCCGCACAAGAAGCGGCCCACGCAGGCGGAGCCGGCCGCCGCGGGCTGAGCCCTTCTGCCGGCGGTGGGCCGTCTGCTTCAATAGGCGGCTGCACATGCCGAAGATGAAGACTCACTCGGGCTCCAAGAAGCGCTTCCGCAAGACGGCCAGCGGCAAGCTGCGCGCGCGTCACTCGTTCACGAGCCACTTCACCGGCAAGAAGAGCTCCAAGCGCATGCGGCGGCTGGGCCGGCCGGCCGAGGTCGCGAAGGCCGACCGCAAGCGAGTCACGGAGCTGCTGCACAAGTGAGCCGCGTCAAGCGTTCAGTCCACGCGCGCAAGAAGCGCCGCGCCGCGCTCGAGCGGACCAAGGGCTACCGCGGGCAGGCGTCCAAGAGCTACAAGCGCGCCAAGGAGGCGCTGCTCAAGGCCGACTCCTACGCCTACCGCGACCGCCGCAACCGCAAGCGCGACTTCCGGAGGCTCTGGATCATCCGCATCAACGCGGCCGCTCGCCAGGAGGGCATGTCGTACAGCCAGTTCATGCACGGGCTGAAGCAGGCCGGCATCGAGGTGGACCGCAAGGTGTTGGCCGACATCGCCGTGCGCGACCCGGAGACGTTTCGACGTTTTGCCGACCGGGCCCGGGAGGCCGTGGCTGCGTAACCGCGCGAACCACGGAACCGAACTCTCCCGGGCGCCCGCTGAGGCGCCCTTTTTCGTTCCATGATCCGATCCGCCGACAACGACAGGCTCAAGACGATCCGCAAGCTCCAGCAGAAGCGCTGGCGCGAGAAGCTGGGCCTGTTCGCGGCGGAGGGGGAGGACCTGGTGGCGGCCGCCAGCCGGGCCGCCTGGGAGCCCGGGTTCGTGCTGCGGGCGGGCGAAGACGTCGAGCCCGAGCTGCTGGCCGCCGTCAGCACGCTCGGCTCCGGGACGCGGGTGATCGGCGTCTACCCGCAACGCTGGGCCGAACTCCATCGCTCCGGCGCGGGCCAGCCCGCGCCCTCGCGCACGGCCGCCGGCGACCTGCTCGTCTACCTGCACGCCGTGGAGGACCCGGGGAACGTGGGCACGATCATCCGCTCCGCGCACGCGCTGGCGGACGCCACCGTGGTGCTCGGGCCCGGCTGCGCGGACCCCTGGTCGCCCAAGGCGGTGCGCGCGACGATGGGCTCGATCTTCGCCCGGCCGCCCGCGCGGGCCGAGCTTGCGGCGCTGCCCGGCAACCGGCTGGCGC
>JBKGUS010000136.1:0-4143 GCA_046462295.1 Thermoleophilaceae bacterium
CCTTCTCGCAGAGCGACTCGATGTCGCGCATCGACAGCCCGCGCACGAACGCGCCGATCACCATCGCCCGCAGCGGCTCGGTGCGCAACAGCTTCGTGCTGCACGGGAACAGCTTCGAGACAAACGGCTCGGCCGCCTCCCTGACCTGCGGGATCTCGACGTCGAGCTCCCCCTCGAGCGTCTGCACCCTGCGCTTCAGTCCGCGTTTGGGAAGGTCCGGAGATCGTCATCCGTCACGACCCTTGATCGGGGCATGAAACTCTCTCTGGAGGGTCTGTCCGGGGCCGGCCGTACGGTCGCGCGACCGGGATAGGGGGCCTTCTGGGAGAACGTAGTTGGGCAGGCCGTTTTGGACGATGGGCTTTGAGCCCGGTGCTTGTTCGGTGGCCGCCCCTGCGACTTGCCCGGTTGCGCTGCGAGCGCGTATCCGTCGTTGTCGTTTTGCCCGCGCTTCTCCCGCGATTTTCAACGACGTGGAGGAGGACGCGGTGAAGACGCTCGGGAGAGCGATCGGGTTGGACGTGCACCTGGAGTTTGTCCGTTCCGCGAGCTGGCCCTAGATACGGACTCCATCCCTGACTGGCACGTCCGGCCAGTAATCCACCGGGATTCGAGCACTACCCGGCAGCTAAGCCCTACGTTTGCAGGGGTTCTTCGGCGTGAAGCTAGCCGGACTCGAACCGGCGACCTCCTGTCCACCGAGCGCATCGTGGTCGACCGCTCGGTCACCGACGACAGCCGCACCCCGGTGGCGGCACGGAGCTACCGCGTGGGAGCGACAGCCCAGTTGATGTGCTTGATCTCCGTGAACTCGTGTACGCCCTCGAGTCCGCGTGTGCGCCCGATGCCGGAATGCTTCATCCCGCCGGACGGGATCTCGGGGAACATCACGAAGTAGCGGTTGATCCACACGGTGCCGGCGTCGAAGCCGCGCGCAACGCGCCAGGCGCGATCGATGTCGGACGTCCAGACGGCACCGGCCAGGCCGTAGGGGGAGGCGTTGGCGAGTCGCAGGGCCTCGTCCTCGTCAGTGAACGGCTCCACCGTCATCACGGGGCCGAAGATCTCGTCGCGCAGGACGCGCGGGTCGAGCTCTCCGCCGGTGACGACCGTGCCGGCCAGGTAGCACCCACCGCCGTCGCCGGGATCGACGCGCTCGCCTCCCACGGCGACCTCGCCGCTGCGACGCGCGAGCTCGACGTAGCCGAGCACCCGCTCGAGCTGCCGGGGGGAGATCAGCGGACCGAGCTGCGTGCGTTCGTCCTGCGGCGGCCCGGTGCGGAGCGCTCGCACGCGCTCACAGACGGCGTCGCGCACCTGCTCGTAGACCGGGCGCTCAACCAGCACGCGGGTGTTCGCCATGCACATCTGCCCGGAGGTGACGAAGCCGGCGCGCACGCACGCCTCGACCGCGGCGTCGAGGTCGGCGTCGGCGAACACGACGCTGGCGCCCTTGCCACCCAACTCCAGCAGCACGCGCGTGAAGTCCTTGGCGGCGGACTCCATCACCTTGCGCCCAACCTGAGTCGAGCCGGTGAACGCGACGGCCCGAACGCCGGGATGCTCGACGAGCCCCCGCCCGACCTCGGCGCCGCCGAAGACTGCACCGAGCACCCCGTCCGGGACCCCCGCCTCGCGGCCGATGTCGAGCGCGCGCTCGACCGACAGCGGTGTTTGCGGCGCTGGCTTGACGACGGCGGTCACGCCGGCCGCGAGCCCGGGCGCGAGGTCTCGGAACAGCAGGAAGACCGGCCAGTTCCAGGGGACGATGAACGCGCACACGCCGACCGGCTGGCGCTCCACGTGGGCCGCCGAGCCGTCCGGCATCGTGCCCGCCTGGCCCTCCACCACCCGGGCGATGCCGGCGTTGTAGCGGAGCGCGTCCGCCGACCGCCGCACCTCGTCCTCCGTCTCGGCGCGGATCTTGCCCGTCTCCCGCATGAGCACGTCGCCGAGCTCCTCTGCCCGCGCCTCGAGCGCATCCGCCCATGCGGCGAGGGCGCGCGCGCGCTCGATCGGATCACGGCTCCAATCGCCGTCGAACGCCTGCCGGGCCGCGCCGACGACGACGTCGAGCCGGGCGGCGTCGGTTAGCTCGACTTCGCCGATCGACTCCCCGGTGGCGGGGTCGTGGGACAACAACGTCTCGCTCATCGTGCTCGCCTCGTGGGTACCCGGAGCGGACCGGGTTTTGCACGCATGCGTCGGGGTAGCACCGTACGTAGTGAGGCGCTACGAGGCAGTCCGTCGCGTGCTCACCGCGCTGGCGTGCGCGGCGCTGATCGTGTCCGGAGTCGCCGCCTGCGGGGACGACGACGAGGATGGCGGCGGGCAGCAACCCGCGCCGGATCGGCCGGTCAACCTGCGCGTCGGCGAGACGGCCGGCATTCCGTACGCCTTCCTCAAGTTCGGCGTCGACAAGGGCTTCTACGAGGAGGTCGGGCTCGACGTCGAGCCTGTGGCCGTGCAGGGCGCGGGGCCGATCGTCGCCTCCGTCGTGAGCGGCGACTACGAGATGGGCGGCTCCGATACGGGCACCTTCACGCAGGCTCTCGCCCGCGGCCTGCCGCTGACGATGATCACGCCCGGCACGTCGGTCAGCGAGCAGAGGGGCAAGGACTTCTCCGCCCTGATGGTGTCGCCCGATTCCGGGATCGAGCAGCCAGAGGACCTGCGCGGCAAGACCGTCGCGGCGAACATCCTCGGCAACATCACGGAGGTGTCCCTGAACGGCGCGCTCCAGCAGCTCGGCGTTGACTTCCGGGCAGTGCAGTACACGGAGGTCCCGTTCCCGGACATGGTCGGCGCGGTGCAGGGAGGCCGGGTGGACGGCGCGTTCATCATCGAGCCGTTCCGAACCATCGGCGAGGACGCCGGGCTCGACGTGTTGTTCGGCCCGTTCTCCACCTTCGAAGCCGGGCTCCAGATCGGCTCGATAGTCGCGACCGAGAGCTACGCGGAGGAGAACCCCGAGGTCGTCGCGAGCTTCCAGGAGGCGCACGCGAGGACCGCGCGCTACATCGCCGACAATGAGGCGGAGTTCCGGGACGCGCTGCCGGAGATCAGCGAGATCGCGCCGCCGCTGGCCGAGCAGGTCAACCTGCCGGTCTGGCGCGAGAAGGTGGACCCGGACTCGGTCGAGCGCGTCGCCAAGGCGATGGAGGAGCAAGGCCTCGTGGACGAGGCGCCCGACGTGCGCGCCGCGATACACGAGGGCGCCTAGGCTAGGTGCGGGTTGAGCGGCGGCCGCTGCCCGTGCCGCGGGCTCGAGCAGCAGCAGTGGTAGTCGAAGCTGTTGCTCTCGGACGGAGGCGATCACCTCGTCACGGGCGGCGCTACCCCGGGTTAAGCCACAGAACCGGCTCTATCGCCTAAACCCGAGCGACCACGCGCTCAGGACCGCAGCTTGCCTTCGACAAGGAGCCCGACCTCGAGCTCCGCTCCGGCGGTCTTGGCGAGCGAGCCTGGCGGCCTGACCGCCCTTTTGGACTTGCGCCCGCGAGCGAACGATCCGATTTCGCCTGATCCTCCCACCCAGGAGGCCATACTGCGTGCGCAAGGATGGCGACAACGAGAGCGAGGACGCCACACTCGCGGCCCGCAACGCCCTGCTCAACATGATCGAGTACCTCGCGACGCGCGGGCTCGACCCACAGCAGGCCTACGCCCTGTGCAGCTGCGCCGTGGATCTGCGGATCAGCCAGACGGTGGACGTGCCCAATTTCCTCGTCACGGCCCTCCTGCCGCTCGACATCTTCGACTAGCCGGGCCCTCTTTATACGGCGCGGGACGGCGCCCTCTCCTGCTCAGCAAGGACGCGAGGCCTGCGTCAGGGAGGAGGCCGCGCTGGCCCGCGACCGCTCGCGGGACGCGAGCGCGGAGCGGCGCGCCTCGTCGAGGATCTCCATGGCCAGGTCGATCTCGTCCCGCGTCACGGACAGGGGCGGCGCGATCCGGAAGCAGTTCGCCTGCTCGCCCGAGCGCACTATGTTCATCGACAGGCCCCGCCGCAGGCATTCGTCGGTTACCGCCGCCCCGAGGCGTCGGCCGGGCCCGTATCCTCGCGGTCCTCGACGAGCTCGAGCCCCACAAGCAAGGCCGCGCGCGCACGTCGCCGACCTGCTCGTGGGAGTCCTGCAGCTC
>JBKGUS010000137.1:0-5166 GCA_046462295.1 Thermoleophilaceae bacterium
GACGGCGACCTCGCGGGGGTCACGCGCCTCGACAACGCCGCAGTGCGTGGGCGCGCAGTGGTACCGGGCGCAGCTGCGGGTGCTCGACATGGGCTAGGTCTCCGCCCCGGATGGGCGCTACCGGGACGCGATCGAGATGGACGGCCGCGAGACGATCGTGGCGAGTCCGACGGCCTCCACCTGAACGCGGCGGGCGCGGGCGAGGCCGCGGACGCCGTGCTCGCGGCGATCGACCGCGACTTGACGCGCTGGCAGGCCGCGCCGGGTTTGGCGCATACCCTCACGTCCCGTGTCCGACCCCATCTCCATCACGGGCCTCACCAAGTCCTTCGGCACCACGCGCGCGCTGGACGGCCTCGACCTGACCGTGCGCGTGGGCGAGGTGCACGGCTTCCTCGGCCCCAACGGGGCGGGCAAGTCCACGACCATCCGCATCCTGCTCGGTCTGCTGCGCGCCGACGCCGGAGAGGCGCGGTTGCTGGGCGGGGACCCGTGGGCCGACGCCGTTGCCCTACACCGGCGGGTTGCCTACGTGCCGGACGAGGTCACGCTCTGGCCGAGCCTTACCGGCGGCGAGACGATCGACCTGCTCGGCAGGCTTAGGGGCGGCCTCGATCCGGCGCGCCGTGCCGAGCTCGTCCGGCGCCTCGAGCTCGACCTCACCAAGAAGGGCCGCGCCTACTCGCGCGGCAACCGCCAGAAGGTGGCGCTCGTGGCCGCGCTCGCGAGCGACGTCGAGCTGCTGATCCTCGACGAGCCCACCGGCGGCCTCGATCCGCTGATGGCGGAGGTGTTCGAGCAGTGCATCAACGAGGTGCGGGACGCCGGCCGCACCGTGCTGCTTTCGAGCCACATCCTGGCCGAGGTCGAGGCGATCTGCGATCGCGTCACGATCATCCGCGCCGGCAGGACGGTGGAGAGCGGCAGCCTCGCGGAGCTGCGTCACCTCACCCGGACCTCGATCACCGCGGAGACGATCGAGCCGCCGGCGGGGTTGGACGAGCTCGAGGGCGTGCACGACCTGCGCGTGGACGACAACCGCGCCCGCTTCGACGTCGACACCGCCCATCTCGACGGCGCGCTAGAGCACCTCACGGGCCTGGGCGTCCGAACGCTGGTGAGCCAGCCGCCGACCCTGGAGGAGCTCTTCCTCCGCCACTACGGCGATCGCGCCCAGCAATCCGAATGAGCGCGCTCGCCGGCACGGCGGAGCTTGTCCGGCTCAACCTGCGCCGTGACCGGATCGTGATCCCGGTCTGCGTCGTGGCGTTTGTGGCGATCGCGCTGCTCACCACCTCGAGCCTCGACAACCTCTATCCGACGCGGTCGGATCGGGTGGCCCTCGGCGCCACGATCGTCGACAACCCCGCGATCAGCGCGGTGCGCGGCAACCCGCGCGAGCTCGACACGCTCGGCGGCCTCGTCACGTTCCAGATCGGCGTCCTGTTCTCGGTCTTCGTCGCGCTGATTAGCCTTCTGCTGGTCGGCCGCCACACGCGGGGCGACGAGGAGGCGGGGCGCGCGGAGCTGGTGCTCTCGACGGCCACCGGCCGCTACGCCCCCACCACCGCGGCGCTGCTCGTGGTCGCCGGCGCGGACCTGTTGATCGCGGCCGGCGTGACGCTCGGCCTGCTCGCGTACGGGCTGCCCGTGGCGGGCTCGCTCGGGCTCGGCGTCTGGTTCGGCGCCGTGGGCCTGATCTTCGCGGCGGTCGCCGCGGTCAGCGCCCAGCTCTCGCCGAACGCGCGCACGGCAAGCGGGATCGCGCTGGCGGTGCTCGGCGCCTCTTACGGCCTCCGGGCCGGAGGCGACGCCGGTTCGGACGCGCTCAGCTGGGTGTCGCCTATCGGCTGGGCGCAGCAGACGCGGCCGTTCGCCGACGAGCGCTGGTGGCCGCTCCTGCTGTTGCTCACCGTGACGATCGCGCTCGTCGCGCTCGCCTACCGGCTGCTCGCACGCCGCGACCACGGCGCGGGCCTGCTGCCCGATCGGCCGGGCCCGCCAACGGCGGCGCCCGCGCTCGGCAGGCCACTCGGCCTGGCGCTGCGGCTGCAGCGGGGCACCCTGATCGCCTGGAGCGCCGGACTCGGCCTGCTCGGCATCGTCTACGGCGCGGTCGCGCAGGGCATCGAGGACCTGGTGGACGACAACGACCAGCTCCGCGAGATCTTCGCGCGGGTCGGCGGCGTCGAGCTGGTGGATTCCTTCTACGCCTCCTCGCTGCTGATCCTGGCGCTGATCGGCACCGGCTTCACGATCCAGTCGACGCTGCGGGCGCGTGGCGAGGAGAGCGCCGGCCGCGCGGCCGTCGTCCTGGCCACCGCCACGAGCCGCGCGAGCTTCGGCGGCAGCCACTTGGCGGTCGCGCTGGCCGGCTCCGCCCTGCTGCTTGCGGCGGGCGGCCTCGGCGAGGGCATCGGGGTCGTGCTCAGCACCGGGGATGTAGGCCAGCTGCCGCGGCTCGTCGGAGCCTCCCTCGCTCATCTGCCGGCGATGTGGGTCCTTGGCGGGATCGCCGCGCTGGTGTTCGGGTTCGCCCCGCGCGCGGTCATGCTCGTCTGGGGCGCCTTCGCGCTCTGCTTCTTCCTCGGGATGTTCGGGGAGCTGCTCGACGTGCCGGGCTGGTTGATCGACGTCTCGCCCTTCAGCCACATCCCCGACGTGCCGGCCACGAGCCTCACCGTCGCGCCACTGATCGTCCTCACGCTGATCGCAGCCGCGCTCATCGCGGCCGGCCTCGCCGCCTTCCGCCACCGCGACCTCGCGACGGACTGACCGCCGCCGGCCCAGCCCTCGCCGGCCGGGTGTCGTCGCGCCGGTGAGCGCGTATCTGGCTGACGTAGCCGCGTGGGCGCGCGGCCTCACGCTCGACCAGATCCTGCCATCAAGCGTTCGAACGTAACGCGGCTGCAGCGCGCGAGCATCCTCGTCGCTGCGAAGGCCGGCACCGGCGCGCCCGCAGTCCAGCGGGTCCGGAGACCGGGCTACCGCTCGACTTGGGCAACCGAGCGTCTGCAGACCCCAGGACCGGTGCCGCGAGACGAGCGGTGCTTGTGCTTTGCGGGAGTGTGCGGTGGGTGGCGTAACGCTCGAGTGCACACGAAAGCAGCACTGAGGGTCGGTCGAAGCTCAGGATCCGTGCTCCGGCGTCGACTTGCCGCATGTCGGCCGCGCGGAACACCTGTGGCGGAAACGGGTCCGTGAGCATGGGAATCTCTGACCCGATTACGGAGGGGTGCTGTTTGAGGATGAGGCGTCGATCTCGGGCAGTAGTGCACGTGTCAGCGTGCCGCCGCCCACGATCCAGATGTCTAGGCCCTCCTCGGCCTCGAGATCGCGCGCTGCCTCCGCCGGGTCGGTCCGCACCAGCTCCACGTCGGGGTCAGGGCGCTTCGACGACTACGCCGATCCCGCGCGACCCTACCTGTTCCACTGCCACATCCTCGAGGTCGAGGACCGGGGGATGATGGGCCAGTTCATCGTCGTGGAGCTCGGCGAGCGGGGCGGCTCCGTGTCGACTCGACGCTCGCCAACCTCGCTCTCGAATCGTCAGGAGCGCTTCCGCTCATCAGTGCAGGATCGAGCGCGCGGATCGTGTCCGGTCAGTGTGGGTCCGCTGTGGCTTTGACTAGCCCGCTTTTGTAGGCGATGACGACGAGCTGGGCGCGGTCGCGCGCGTTGAGCTTCATGAGGATGCGGCTGACGTGGGTCTTCGCGGTGGCAGGGGTGATGACGAGCCGCTCGGCGATCTCCGCGTTCGTCAGGCCTGCCGCGACGAGGATCAGGACCTCGCGTTCGCGCTCGGTGAGCTCGTGCAGCTCGGGAGGTGGCTCGCGTTTGTGGGTCGGTCGGGAGACGAACTCGGATATCAGCCGACTGGTGACGCTGGGAGAAAGCAGCGCTTCGCCGCCGGCGACGACGCGCACGGCGGCGCGAACGTCGTCCGGCTCGACATCCTTGAGCAGGAACCCGCTGGCGCCGGCGTGGAGTGCGTCGAAGACGTACTCGTCCTGGCCGAACGTGGTGAGGATGATCACGCGCACCGCTGCGAGCTCGGGGTCGTGGCTGATCTGACGGGTGGCCTCGATGCCGTCCATCACCGGCATGCGGATGTCCATCAGCACCACGTCCGGTCGCTCGGCGCGCACGCGGTTGAGCGCCTCGACCCCGGTCGACGCCTCGCCCGTGACCTCGATGTCGTCGGTCCGCTCGAGCAGGAGCCGGAAGCCCGACCGCACGAGCGTCTGGTCGTCGGCGAGCAGCACCCGGATGGTCACGTGGTTGGTCCGGGTAGCGGTAGCTGCGCGACGACGCGGAACCCGCCTCCCGCGGCTGGTCCGGTGTCGAGTGTGCCGCCGACGGCGGCGGCGCGCTCGCGCATTCCGATCAGGCCGTGCCCGTCCCCGTTCGGCGCTGCGTCCGGGCCGCGGCCATCGTCCTCCACCAGCACCACGAGCGAGTTGACGCCGTAGCGAAGGGCGACGGTCGCCGATGCGGCCCCGGCGTGGCGTACCACGTTGGTCAGCGACTCCTGGACGATCCGATATGCGGTCAGCTCGACGGCCGTGGGCACCGCTCGTTCCGGTCCGGTGACGGAGACTTCGACCTTCACGCCCGCGCGGGCGGCGATGTCGGTGAGCCGGCCGAGCTCTTGCAGTCCCGGCGCGGGGGCGCGGGGCGCATCCGAGGCGCCCTCTCGCAGTACACCCACCGTAGCCTTGAGCTCCGCGATCGCCCGTCGGCTCTCCTCGCGGATCGCGCGCAGTGAGCTCTCCGCCTGCTCGGGCGCGTCGCCGAGCACATCTGCGGCGGCGCCGGCCTGGACGTTGATCGCCGCGATGGTGTGCGCCAGCACGTCGTGCACGTCGCGGGCGATGCGGAGCCGCTCCTGCTCGATGCGGCGGGCGGCTTCCCGTTCGCGGTCCTCGTCGGCGCGCTCGAGCCGCAGACGCACTTCTTCGGCCCAGGCGCGGCGGTTGCGGACCGCCTCGCCCAGCAGCACGACGGCCGAGAGCAGTGCCACGTCGGTGAGCGTGTTCGCGCCTATGACCGAGGCCAGGTCTGTGTCCTCGGCCAGCGTCTGCCAGCCCAGGCCGAACAGCACGATGCCGGCGAGGAGCACGGCTGTGGCGATGAGGCGTCCCGCCACGACGGCCGAGTAGGCGG
>JBKGUS010000138.1:0-14131 GCA_046462295.1 Thermoleophilaceae bacterium
CGGTCAACCGCTGGCTGTCCGAGGACCGGGCGCCGAGCGCCGAGGAGCGTCGCCTTGCGCTCGGCCTGCCGTTCAGGTTCGTGCTGGTGTCGGGCGTCTTCTGGACGATCGCGGCGGTCCTGTTCACGCTGCTGAACGCGTCCACGTCGGGATGGTCGGTCATCGTCGTCGGCGGCTCGATACTGCTGGGCGGCAAGACCACCTGCGCCGTCGGCTATCTCCTGATCGAGCGGATCACGCGTCCCGTGATAACGCGCGCGCTGGCGGGCGGCCCGCCGCCGCAGAGGACGTGCGGCCCCGGTGTGCGCGGGCGGCTGATGATGGCCTGGTCCCTCGGGACCGGCGTCCCGCTGCTGGGGATCGTCATGGTGGCGATCGCGGGCCTCGCCGACGGCGACGAGGACCCGACCCTGCTGGCGGCCACGGTCGCCTTCATCGCCACGATCGGCTTCGCCGTCGGCCTACTCGCGATTTCGGTCGCCTCGCGCTCGATCGCCGATCCGATCGGGGCCGTACGCGATGGAATGGCGCGAGTCGAGGAGGGCGAACTCGACGTGTCGGTCCCCGTCGACGACGGCAGTGAGGTCGGGCTCCTCGAGGCCGGGTTCAACCGGATGGCGGCCGGACTGCGCGAGCGCGAGCGGCTCCGCGACCTGTTCGGCCGCCACGTGGGCCGCGACGTCGCGCAAGCCGCCCTCGAGGAGGACGGCGAGGTCCAGCTCGGCGGCGAGGTGCGCGACGTCGCCGTGGTCTTCGTGGACGTGGTCGGCTCCACCTCGCTCGCCGGCCGCCGGCCGCCGGCGGAGGTGGTCTCGCTGCTGAACGAGTTCTTCCGCCTGGTCGTGGAGACCGTGGAGGAGCAGGGCGGCTGGGTGAACAAGTTCGAGGGGGACGCGGCGCTCTGTGTGTTCGGGGCGCCGACCGCGAGGCCGGGCGCCGCCTGCGACGCCCTGCGCGCCGCTCGCACGCTGCGCGAGCGCCTGGACGAGGGGCTGCAGGGTGCGGACGCCGGTATCGGCGTGTCCGCAGGGCCGGCGGTGGCGGGCAACGTCGGCACGGAAGAGCGCTTCGAGTACACGGTGGTCGGCGACCCCGTCAACGAGGCGGCCCGGCTCTCCGAGCTCGCCAAGCGGCGTCCCGAGCGGCTGCTCGCGTCCTCGGCCGTGGTGGAGCGGGGCGGCGCCGACGAGGCCGCGTGCTGGGAGGTCCGCGAGGAGGTCGTCCTCCGCGGGCGCGACGACCCGACCGGCCTGGCCATGCCCGTCCCCGGGTGCTCCGTCGCCCCGCCTTCCGACTCGCGGCGCCCGCCTGAGCTCACCTCTGCAGTCGCGGTGCGAGCGACCGGCGGCCGCTGAGCGATGGCTGTCAGGCAGGGCGCGGGCAGGATGCCCGCGGAGGTAACCTGCCGCCGTGCCGGTCGACGACGCCGCGAAGGGCAAGACCTATCCGCCCCACGAGTACGAGGTGGGGAAGGAGAAGATCCGCGAGTACGCGCTCGCGGTGAGCGAGGAGAACCGCGTCCACTTCGACCGCGAGCGAGCCCGCGCCGAGGGCTTTCGGGACATCCCGGCCCCGCCGATGTTCGCCGTCGTTTACTCGGCGGGTGCGGTCGGACCTGCCGTGCTCGACCCCGAGGTGGGGATCAACTTCGCGATGATGGTCCACGGCGGCCAGGAGTTCGAGTGGGGGGAGCCGGTCTGCGCCGGAGACACGATCACCACCGAGGCGTCCGTCAAGGACATCTACGAGCGCGGGGGGATGGGCTTCTACGTCTTCGAGTCGGTGTCGCGCAACCAGGACGGCGAGCAGGTCGTGCGCGGCACCTGGACGAACATCGTGAGGGGAGGCTGACGGTGGCGATCCAGGTGCAGCTCGAGGTCACGCCCGACAAGTACCTCCCGCACCGCTACGCGGGCGCCTCGGGCGACTTCAACCCGATCCACATCGACAAGGAGTTCGCCCAGCAGGTCGGCCTGCCGTCGAACATCCTGCACGGCCTCTACTCGATGGCGCAGGTGGCGCGTGCCTGCACGCAGGCCGCCGGCGGCGACCCGCGCTCGCTGCGGCGCCTGTCGGTCCAGTTCCGCGGGATGGGCTTTCCCGAGCAGGAGATCACCGTGTCGGGCAACGAGCGCGAGGGCGGCGACGGCACCGTGATCCTCGACCTCGCGGCCGAGCAGGGCGGCAAGAAGATCATCAAGAACGCAGAGGCCGAGCTCCGCGGGCTCTAAATTCAGGGCCGTGGAGATCTCCTCCCGGCAGAGCTTTCTTCTTCGCAAGCTGGTCGAGGCGCACGTGGAGCGCGACCAGCCGGTCGGCTCCAAGTGGATCGCCGAGCAGGACGACGTGCCCTGGGGGCCGTCGACCGTCCGTGGCGAGCTGGCGCGGCTCGAGGAGGCCGGGCTGCTCGAGCACCCGCACACTTCCGCTGGGCGCGTGCCGACGGACCGCGGCTACCGCTTCTACGTCGACGAGCTCCTCAGCGAGGGCCACGCCCGTCTGCCGGTTCCGCGCAAGCCCGTGGAGCTCAGCGCCATGCGGCGCGAGGTCGACGAGGCCATGCAGGCCACGACCGAGCAGCTCTCCCAGGTGACGAACCTGCTCGCGCTGGTGACGGCCCCGCCGATCGAGACAGCCACCGTGCACCGCGTCGAGGTCCTGCTGCTCCAGCCCCAGGTGGCGATGGTGGTGGTGATCACGTCCACGGGCGGGGTGACCAAGCGGGTGATCTCGTACGAGGAGCCGGTCGACCCCGGGCTCGTCGCGTGGGCCGCCAGCTACCTGAACGAGGCGCTCGGGGGGATGGACGTGGGCTCGCGGATGCTGCTCTCGAAACTCTCCGAGCCGGGCCTGTCGGCCACCGAGCGCGACTTCCTCGGTACGCTGCTCCCCGCCTTCACGTACCTCGACCAGACCGCCGGCAGCAACCTCTTCATGGAGGGCGCCTCGCGACTCCTGTCCGAGCACCGCTTCCAGGAGCTCTCTCAGATCGCCGGGCTGATGGAGGTGCTCGAGCACCGCCGGGCGCTGCTCGGCGTGCTGCGCGCGTCGCTCACCGAGCCGAGCGTGTACCTCCGGATCGGCCACGAGAACCCGACCCCCGAGCTGCAGTCGCTCTCGATCGTGGCCGCGAACTACGGGTTGGCGCGCCGCAACCTCGGCGCCGTGTCGGTGATCGGCCCGGTCCGGATGGACTACCCCGGCGCGATCGGCGCCGTGCGGGAGGCCGCGCGTGAGCTGTCGCGCTTCGTGGCCGAGGTGTACGACGAGTGAGGCGCGACCCGTACCAGGTGATCGGGGTCTCCCCGGACGCGAGCGAGGCCGAGATCAAGAAGGCATTCCGGCGCCTCGCGCGCGAGCTGCATCCGGACGTCAACCGCCACGACCCGGAGGCGGAGGAGAAGTTCAAGGAGGCCGCCGAGGCCTACGAGATCCTGTCCGACGCCGAGCGCCGCGCGACCTACGACCGCTACGGCTTCGAGGGCCTCGACTCGCGCGGGTTCGCCTCGACGGCGCACGGGTTCGGCTCGTTCGCCGACATCTTCGACGCGTTCTTCGGCGGCGACCCGTTCGGCGCCTTCGGCGGCCGCGGCGGCGCGGGCCGGGTGCAGGGCGGCGACGTGGCCGTGGAGGTGGAGATCTCCCTCGAGGAGGCGGCGCGCGGGGTGTCCGTGCAGGTGGCGTACGACCTCGTGGACGCCTGCGAGCGCTGCGGCGGCAGTCGAGCGGAGCCGGGCTCCGAGGTGCAGACCTGCCGCAACTGCCAGGGCGCGGGGCGCGTGCGGGCCGTGACCCGCACCGCCTTCGGCCAGCTGGTGCGCGAGCACGTCTGCGACGTCTGCGGCGGCGAGGGACGCGTGCCGTCCGAGCCCTGCACGGCATGCGGGGGGCGAGGCCGGAAGGCCGTCCGGAAGACCCTCGACGTGGACGTGCCGGCCGGGATCGCGGACGAGCAGCGGATCCGCCTGTCGGGCCGAGGCCACGCCGGCGAGCGCGCGGGGCCGCCGGGAGACCTCTACGTCCTGGTCCGGGTCGCCGAGGACGAGCGCTTCGTGCGCGACGGCAACGACCTCGTGACGGTGGTCGACGTGCCGGCGCCGGCAGCGGCGCTCGGGACCAGCGTGTCCGTTCCCACGCTCGACGGGGACGAGAAGGTCGAGGTCCGGCCCGGGACCCAGCCGGGAACGGTGGTCACGCTGCGCGGCAAGGGCATGCCGTCGATCGGCCGGCGCGGCCGCGGCGACCAGCAGGTGGTCCTGAACGTGGTGATCCCGCGCAACCTGAGCGGGCGCCAGCGGGAGCTGCTGGAGGAGCTGCGCGGATCCCTGACGGAGGAGAACCTGCGCGAGGGCGAGGACGAGTCGATACTGGCGAAGGTGAAGCGGGCGCTGCGCTGATCCGTCTCGCCTTCCGAGCGCCCGCCGAGGCGGCGGAGCAGGTGCTCGCCGCGCTGCTGGAGCTGGCGCCGGGCGGCGTCGAGGAGGTCGACGGCGACGGGTTCGTCGAGTACGCGGTCTACGGCACGCCGGGCGAGCTGGCGTCGTTCCCGTCGGGGTCGGCGGAGGTGGGCGGCGTGCTCGTCCGCGTGAGCGGCGAGCCGGTGGCGGACGACTGGGCGGAGCGCTGGAGGCAGTTCCACGAGCCCGTGCTGATCGGAGACCGCCTCTTCGTGCGCCCGCCGTGGGCGGAGGCGCGACCGGGCGTGCTCGACCTGGTGGTCGACCCGGGGCAGGCCTTCGGGACGGGAGCGCACGCCACCACGCGCCTCAGCCTGGAGCTGCTGCTCGAGCTGACGCCGGGCGGGTCGTTCGCGGACCTGGGCTGCGGATCGGGGGTCCTGGCGATGGCCGCCGCCAAGCTCGGCTTCGAACCCGTGGTCGCGGTGGACGACGAGGAGGCCGCGCTGGAGGCGACCCGGGCGAACGCGGCGGCGAACCGCGTCTCGCTGCAGCGGGTGGAGCGGCTCGATCTGCGCACGGACCGCCCGCCGGCTGCCGAGACCGTCGCCGCGAACCTGATGCGCCCGCTGCTGCTGCGGCTGGCCGAGCTGATGGATGAGCGGCCGCGCGGGCTGATCCTGTCGGGCCTGCTCGACGACGAGGCCGACGAGGTGGCCGCGGCGTTCGCGCCGCTGGAGGAGCGCCGGCGCCTGTCGTCACAGGGTTGGAGCGCGCTGCTCCTCTATCGGTAGGGTCGCCTCCGATGCCGCTCGTCGACCTCTCCGCTCCCATCGAGCCGAGCCCTCCGGACACGCCGGAGATGCTCCGGACCGACATCGAGTTCCACGGCCACGCCGACGGCGCCGCCGCGGCGCAGGCGCTCTTCGGGCTCCCGTCGCACCTCTTGCGTGACGGCGAGGGCTGGGCCACCGAGACGCTCACGCAGCTCGGCACGCACAACTCGACCCACGTCGACGCGCCCTGGCACTACAACTCGACGATCCGCGGCGAGCGGGCCCAGACGATCGACGAGCTCCCGCTCGACTGGTTCTTCGGCGACGGCGTCGTCCTCGACATGACCGCCAAGGCGGACGGGGAGGCGGTGGACGTCGACGACATGGAGGTGGAGCTCGAGCGGATCGGCCACGAGCTCGGGGAGCGCGACATCGTGCTCGTCCGGACGGGTCGCGACGCCCGCTACACCGACCCCGGCTACATGGCGCTCGGGCCCGGCGTCACGGCGGCGGCCACGCACTGGCTCTGGGACCGCGGCGTGCGCGTGATGGGCATCGACGCCTGGGGCTGGGACCGGCCCCTGTGGATGCAGGCCCAGGAGGCGATCGAGCGCGACGAGACCGGGATCTTCTGGGCCGCCCACCAGGCGGACCTGCCCTATTGCCAGATCGAGCGCCTTGTGAACCTGGGCAGCCTGCCGCCGACCGGCTTCAAGGTGGCCTGCTTCCCGCTCCGGATCGTCGGCGCGAGCGCCGCGCCGGCGCGGGTGGTGGCGATCACGCCCTGAGCACCGCGACGGCGTAGCGGTCGAAGACCGGGTCGCGCGTGACGAGCGTCAGGCCCTCGAGCTGCGCCTGGGCGACGAGCATGCGGTCGAAGGGGTCACTGTGGTGCTGCGGAAGTCGGGCCGCCTGAACCGCGTGCGCCGACGTGATTGCCAGCTGCTCGAATCCGCGCGCCTCCGCCTCCCGCGGGAGGTTCCGCCCGAGCGCCAGCCGCCCGGCGGCGGCCTTGATCTCCGCCTCCCAGATGCTCGCGGCGCTCACGCTGATCTCGTTGCTTGGATCAGCGATGGCACCGCGCACGTCGTGATGAAGCGGCTCCTCACGAGCCCACCAGATCAGGACATGGGTGTCGAGCAACAGTCTCAATCGAGCATGCCGAAGTCGCGCGCGATCTGTTCGTCGTACTCATCGAAGCCAGGCAGGATCTCGATCCAGTCCTTGCCCCAACCGGGCTCGCGCGGCTTCCGCTGCTCGACGTGCGGCACCAGCTTTGCGACTGGCGTCCCGTTGCGAGCGATCACGACCTCCTCGCCGTCCTCCACGTCTTGGAGAAGGCGCGAGAGCTGCGTTTTCGCCTCGTGCACGTTGACCTGCTTCATGGTTAGCCAAGTCTAGTCCACCTCCACGCGGGGACGGGGACAGCGTGTCGCGCCGCGGCCTTGTCCTCGCCGTCCTCTTCACTGCCGAGGTGCTCGTGATGCTCGACGGCATCGTCGTCAGCGTCGCGCTGCCCGAGATCGGCGACGACGTTGGCCTGCGCGGCGCCGAGCTCCAGTGGGTCATCACCGCCTACACCCTCCCGCTCGGCGCCTTCCTGCTGGTGGCGCGCACAGCAGGACGGGCCCGCCGCCGCCTCGACGCTCGCCGCGTTCGCCGGCGGGTGCTCCTGCTCGCCCTGTTCGCCGCCACCCAGCTCCGCGGCAGGCGTCCGCTCCTGCCGCTCCGGCTCGTCGGCTCGACCCGCGTCACGGGTGCCAACCTCGCCATCGTCGCCAACGCCGGCGCATTCGGGGGGACAGTGGTGCTCAGCTCCCTCTTCATGCAGCGCGTGCTGGGCCTGACCGCGCTCGAGACGGGCCTCGCGCTGGTGCCGCTCGCCCTCTCCGCCCTGGGCGGCGGGTTCCTGGCTCCCCGCCTGATCGACCGCCTGGGGACGGCGCGCACCGTGGCGCTGAGCCTCGTTGCGACGGCAGCGTGCCTCGGCTGGACCGCGGGCCTCGCCGGGAGCGGGTCCGGCTACTGGGGGGCCCTGTTCCCGGCGTACTGCGTGGCCGGCTGCACCTTCGCCACCGCCGCCGTACCGCTCACCGCCGCCGTCATCGGTGAGGCTCGCGCCCGCGAGCGGGGATTGGCGGCGGGCCTGTTCCACACGTTCACCCACGTGGGAGGGGCGCTGGTGCTCGCGATCCTCGTCGTGGCGGCCGCCGCCCGCGCCGCGGCGGCCGGAGAGCGGGCCGGCGTCGAGGCCGGCTTCGCCCTCGCCGCGTTGATCCTCCTGATCGGGGCGGCGGTGGCCCTTCGGCTTCTTTGCGATCCCCACCTACACTTGAGGCGGATGTCCGTGCTGGAACAGGTGCAGAGCGACGTAAAGGACGCCATGAAGGCCGGCGAGCGCGAGCGCGTGCACGCGCTCCGGCTGATCGTGTCCGAGCTCCAGAAGGCCGCCAAGGACGACGGCGGCGACGAGATCCAAGTGCTCCAGCGCGAGCGCAAGCGCCGCCTCGAGGCGGCCGAGGCCTACCGCGACGGCGGCCGCACCGCCGCCGCCGCCGCCGAGGAGCGCGAGGCCGAGATCATCGCCTCGTACCTGCCCGCGCAGCTCTCGGACGAGGAGCTGGAGGCCATCGTCGGCGACGCCGTCGCCGAGTCGGGCGCCAGCTCGCCGAGCGAGATGGGCAAGGTGATGGGGCTGATCATGCCCAAGGTGCAGGGCCGCGCCGACGGCAAGCGCGTGAGCGCCGCCGTCAGGGAGAAGCTCACGGCGTAGTGCGGGTCCAGCTCGAGCTCCCAAACGACGTTGCCGCCGAGCTCGCGGGGCCGGGAGACCTGGTCATGAAGACGCTCGAGGAGCACCTCGACTGTGAGGTGTACCTGCGCGGCAACGTGCTCACGCTCGACGGGGACGACGACGAGGTCGGCATGGCCCGCACCGTGGTGCGCGAGCTGACGGACCTGGTCCGCCAGGGGCACGAGATCGCGCCCGGAACGATCGAGGCGATCGCGGGCGCGCTCGATCGCCACGAGAGTCCGAGCCGCATCCTCGAGGACGTGGTCTGGCGCCACCGCGGCCTGAAGGTGGCGCCGAAGACCGTGAACCAGAAGCGCTATGTGGACGCAATCCGCTCCCAGACGATCACCGTCGGGATCGGCCCGGCCGGGACCGGCAAGTCCTTCCTCGCCGTGGCGATGGCCGTGGCGGCGCTGTCGCGCCGCGAGGTCAACCGAATCGTGCTGACCCGGCCGGCGGTCGAGGCGGGCGAACGGCTCGGCTTCCTGCCGGGCGACATCCAGGCGAAGGTCGACCCCTACCTGCGCCCTCTCTTCGACGCCCTCTACGACATGCTCGAGCCCGAGCGCGTGAATCAGCACCTCGAGCGTGGCGCAATCGAGATCGCGCCGCTGGCCTTTATGCGTGGCCGCGCGCAGCCGCTCGGGCAGCCTGTCCTCACGCCGTCCGGTTTCCGGCCGATCGGTTCTCTGCGGGTGGGGGATCTGGTGATCGGCTCCGACGGACGTCCGACGCCGGTTCTCGGTGTGTATCCGCAAGGCCGCAAGGAGGTCTTCCGGGTTCGGTCGCAGGACGGGGCGTCAACCCTCTGCTGCGCCGAGCACCTCTGGTTCGTGACGACGCCCGACGATCGCAAGCACGGGAAGGCTGGCCGCGTGCTCGAGACACAGCAGATGGTCGGGCGTCTCCGGCGCAATCATCAGCATCGCTTCGAGCTGCCGATTTTGAGCGCGCCGGCCCAATTCGAGCCGCGCGAGGTGCCACTGGATCCGTACGCGCTGGGCCTGTTGCTCGGCGACGGCTGCCTGACCACCAAGACGACGCCGAGCTTCACGACCGCCGATCCCGAGCTGGCGGTCGCGCTCGAGGAGGCATTGCCGGGCATCGAGTTGAAGGCCAAGAGCCGCGTCGACTACGTGCTGCGCCACGTCCATGGCCACCGCGGCGGCGTGATCGTCTCCAACCCCGTCACCGCCGCACTCCGTGAGCTCGACTTGGCCGGGACGCGCTCCCGGACCAAGTACGTGCCGTCGCTCTATCTCCACAACTCGCCCGACGTGCGCCTGGCCGTGCTCCAGGGCCTGCTCGACGCCGACGGCGGCCCGGTCACGCAGCGCGGCCGTACGTGCCGGATTCAGTACTCGACCTGTTCGCAGAGGCTGGCGAAGGACGTCGCCTTCCTCGTGCGCTCGCTCGGTGGCGTTGCGTACAGCCGGAAACGGGCGGCGAAGGGCCGGCCGCCCGGACGAGCCCAGGGGCGGGCCGTACACCATCGCTCCGACGCGTACATCCTCGACATCCGCCTCCCAGCCGGCCTCGAGCCATTCCGGCTCGCCCGCAAGCGCGACGCCTACCGGGAACACGGGGCGGGGCGCCCGATGCGTTTCGTCGAGAGCATCGAACCCGTCGGCGAGGCAGAGACGGTCTGCATCCAAGTGGCCGCTGCCGATTCGCTCTACGTCACTGATGACTTCCTCGTGACGCACAACACGCTGAATGACAGCTTCATCATCCTCGACGAGGCGCAGAACACGAGCCCTGAGCAGATCAAGATGTTCCTCACCCGGCTCGGCTTCAACTCGAAGATGGTCGTGACCGGCGACATCACGCAGGTCGACCTTCCGCGCGACCAGTCGTCCGGCCTGGTGGTGATCGGCGACATCCTTGCCGACGTCGAGGGGATCGAGTTCGTCAGGTTCGGCGGCGAGGACGTGGTGCGCCACAAGCTCGTCCAGCGGATCGTGGCCGCGTACAACGAGTACGCGGAGAAGCAGGCGCCCGCGCTGCGAGCGCCGCGGCGCCAGCAGCAGAGCTGATCCAGCTCGACCTCATCCGCGCGCCCGAGGATCTGCGCTCCCCGGCACTCGCTGCACTGCGGGCCGCGGGCGTCGGGGACGGCCACCTCGCAATCGAGCTGGTCGACGCGGACCGCATCCGGGCGCTCAACCGCGAGCACCGCGGTCGCGACCGGCCCACCGACGTGCTGTCCTTCCCTGTCGACGAGCGCGGCCCAGCCGGCGGTCCGCGCGAGCTCGGAGACGTCGTGATCTGCCCTGAGCACACCCAGGACCTCGCCGAGGCGGTCGTCCACGGCGTGCTTCACCTGTGCGGCTACGACCACGAGACCGACGACGGCGAGATGCTCGCCCTCCAGGACCAGGTGATGGAGAGGCTGTGACCCGCTCCGGCTTCGTCGCGCTCGCCGGCCGCCCCAACGCGGGCAAGTCGACGCTCGTCAACCGCATCGTCGGCGGCAAGGTCGCCATCGTGTCCGACAAGCCCCAGACCACGCGGCGCGAGATCCGCGGCATCGCCACCGGGCCCGACTGGCAGCTCGTGCTCGTCGACCTGCCCGGCGTGCAGCGACCACGCGACGCGCTCACCGAGCGCATGCAGCGCAGCGTCGAGCGCGGCCTTGCCGACGCCGACGCCGTCCTGTTCGTCCTGAACGGCGAACAGAGCATCGGCCCCGGCGACCGCTTCATCGCCGAGGCGATCAGGCGCGCCGGCGTGCCGGCGGTGACCGCCCTCAACAAGGTCGACCGGCTCGACAAGCCGGGCATCGTCGCTGCGCTCGCGGACGCGGCCGGTCTCGACGTGCAGGGCGACATCTACCCCGTCAGCGCGCGCACCGGGGGCGGCGTCGCGCCGCTCGTGGAAGGACTCGTGGACCTGGTCCCCGAGGGCCCGTTCCTGTACCCGCCCGAGGACAAGAGCGACCTGTCGGAGGAGGTGCGGCTCGCCGAGCTCGTCCGCGAGCAGGTGCTGCTCCGCACGCGCGAGGAGCTTCCGCACGCCGTCGAGGTCGAGATCGACGAGCTCGAGGAGCGCGACGACGGCCTGCTCGTCGTCCGGGCGCGAGTGTGGGCCGAGACCGAGTCCCAGAAGGGGATTCTGGTCGGCGCCGGGGGCCGGATGGTCAAAGCGATCGGCACGGCGGCTCGGCGTGAGATCGAGGCGACGCTCGGGCTCCGCGTCCACCTGGACCTACGCGTGCGCGTGCGCAAGGGCTGGCGGCGCGACGAGGGCCTGCTCGACCGGCTGGGGATCGAGTGAACGCCCCGGCGCTCCGGCGCATCACGGCCCACCTGCGAAGGGCCGACGAGTCGGCCGTGGACGAGGTCGTGCCGACCCGCCACGGCAAGGCCCTGGTGACGCCCAGCCTGCCGCTCGTCTGGCAGCTCAATGCCGTGCGGGTGGAGGACCCGGACGCGGGTCCCGGCGAGCTGGCCGCGGAGGCCGAGGAGGTGCTCGGCGATGCCGGCCACCGCAAGCTCGTGGTGCACGACCCGTCCCACGGAGCCCGGCTCGCGCCGTCGCTCGCCGCGGACGGCTGGAACGTATACCGGCTCCTCGTGATGGTGCGCGACCGCCCCGCGGAGCGGCCCGTCCAGCCGGGCGCCGGAGCCGAGGTGGACCGCGACACCGGCGCCGCCACGCTCGCCGCCTTCCGGCGCGAGCAGCCCTTCGGCTGGCAGGAGACCGCGGTCGAGCAGCTGGCCGCCATGGACGAGCGCTACGCCCGCGCCAGCCGCGCGCGCGACTTCGCGGCGCCGCCCGACGACCCGGCCTGCGCCTGCCGGCTCTACACGGCCAACGGCCTGGCCCAGGTGGACGAGGTCGGGACCCTCGAGGCGCGCCGCAACGAGGGGCACGCGAGCGCCGCGGTGCTCGCCGCCGCCGAGACCGCGGCGAGCGAGGGCTGCGACCCTGTCTTCCTCCTCACCGACGCCGGCGACTGGCCCCAGGCCTGGTACCGGCGGCTCGGCTTCAGCCCGATCGGGTCGGTCTACGAGTTCCTGAAGCTGCCTCTCGGCAGCCCCAGGCCATAATCGTCGGAATGGAGTTGTTCCCCTGCATCGTCCAAGACGCCCGCACCGGCGAAGTGCTCACCCTGGCCTACGTGAACGACGAGTCGCTCGCGCGCACGCGTGAGACCGGTGAGATGTGGTTCTGGTCCCGTTCGCGCGACAAGCTCTGGCACAAGGGGGAGACCTCCGGCAACGTGCAGCGCGTGCGCGCGATCCGCTACGACTGCGACAGCGACGCCTACGTAGCCCTCGTGGACCCTGCGGGGCCGGCCTGCCACACCGGCGAGCGCACCTGCTTCTACCGCGGCGAGATGGACTGGCAGCCCGCGGAGGCCCTGCCCGCGCTGGAGCGCGTCATCGAGGAGCGCCGCAGCGCCGATCCCTCGACCAGCTACACCGCCGAGCTGCTCGCCGAGCCGGGCCGCATCGGCGACAAGATGCGCGAGGAGGCCGAGGAGGTCGCCAGGGCGGCCCGCGACGCGTCCGACGAGCGCGTGGCCGAGGAGGCCGCCGACGTGCTCTACCACCTGACCGTGCTGCTGGCCCAGCGGGGGCTCCGGCTGGCCGACGCCTACGACGTGCTCAATGAGCGTCGCCGTTGACCCCGAGCTGACGCCGGACCTCGACACGGTCCGCGAGCTGGCCCGCGAGCACAATCTCGTGCCGCTCCGCCACACCTTCATCGCCGACTGCGAGACCCCGGTATCCGCCTACCTGAAGCTGCGTGGCGACGGGCCGTCGTTCCTGCTCGAGTCCGCCGAGCAGGGCCAGCGCGTGGGACGCTGGTCGTTCCTCGGCTTCCGGCCTCGCGCGACCATCCGGATGGCGCTCGGCGACCACCCCGACCCGTACGCCGCTGTCGCGGACGAGATGGCGCGCTACCGGATCGCCTCGCTCGACGGCCTGCCGCCGTTCGCGGGCGGCGCGGTCGGCCTGTTCGGCTACGACCTCGTGCGAAGCGCGGAGCCGACCGTCGGGCTGCCGAACCCGGACGAGGCGGGCATCCCGGACCTGGCGCTGATGATCACGGACCTGATGGTGGCCTTCGACCATCTGCGGCACGAGGTCACGGTCCTCGCGAACGTGTTTGCCGAGGATGACGTGGAGCGCTCGTACGAGCAGGCTGCCGCCGCGATCGCCGAGGTCAAGGAGCGCCTCGCCGGCCCGGTGCCGCAGCGCGGGGTCGGCCGGCAGGACGCCCCCGAGTTCTTCTCCAACCTCGGCCGCGACGGCTACGGCGCCGCCGTGGAGCGGGCGATCGAGTACATCCACGCCGGCGACGCCTACCAGGTGGTGCCGTCTCAGCGCTGGACGGCGAACTGCCCGGTCGAGGCGTTCTCGATCTACCGCGGGCTGCGCGCCATCAACCCGAGCCCCTACATGTACTTCCTCGACTTCGAGGACTTCCAGATCGCCGGCGCCTCGCCGGAGTCCCTGGTGAAGGTCGGCGCAGTGCGCGAGGGGGCGGGCTCGGCCCGCACCGGAGCGATGCCCTTCCACCGCGTGGAGCTCCGCCCGATCGCCGGCACCCGCCCGCGCACGGGGTCGGACGCCGGCCTGGCCGACGACCTGCTCAGCGACGAGAAGGAGCGCGCCGAGCACGTGATGCTGGTGGACCTCGGCCGCAACGACCTGGGCCGCGTGTGCGAGTACGGCAGCGTCAAGGTGGACGAGCTGATGGCCGTCGAGGCCTACTCGCACGTGATCCACATCGTCTCATCGGTGTCGGGGCGGCTGCGCGACGGCGTGACCCCGATGGACGCACTGCGCGCGACCCTGCCCGCCGGCACGCTCTCCGGCGCCCCCAAGATCTGCATCGCGCGGACCTTCGGCGCGCCGGAGAGCGTGCCCGCGGGCAGCACCGAGCCCAGCGCCTGCATCGGCCCGACGTCCTCGCGCAGCACGCCCGCGACCTGGGAGACGATGTGGATCACGTGCGAGTAGGTCTCGACGATCATGAAGTCCTCGACCCGCACGGAGCCGTAGTCGCACACGCGGCCCAGGTCGTTGCGGCCGAGGTCCACGAGCATCACGTGCTCGGCGCGCTCCTTCTCGTCGGCCAGCAGCTCGGCGGCGATCGCCTCGTCGTCCTCCCCGCGCGGGCGGGTGCCGGCGATGGGCCGGGTGCTCGCC
>JBKGUS010000139.1:0-9967 GCA_046462295.1 Thermoleophilaceae bacterium
CGAGCGGACAGCGGGCTCGAACGCCGTGCGGGCGACCGCGCGGGCCGGCGCCGGGGTACCCAGGACGGTGGCCCTGCCGCCGGGCGCCGACCCGCGGCGGCTGGCTGTGTCAGGCGGCCTGGTGGCGGCACCGATCCGCCGCAACCCAGCTCTCGATCGCGCGGTGGTCGTCGCCGACCTCGCCACGGGCGCCGAGGTCCGCCGCATCCCGATCCTGGGCACCGGCGCCCCCGTCCTCCGCTTGGCCCTCGGCGCCGACGGCTCGGCCGCGTTCGCCTCCGAGCTGGCGGGGATCGGTCAGGTGCTGTTCTGGTCGCCGGCCGGCGCGACCGGGTTCGCCGTCTACGACGCGCAGGCACAGCCCGACGGCCTCGTCGTGTCCGGCCGCCACGCGGCGATCGTAAGCCCGGCGCCGGGGCCCGCGGGCCACCGCGTCGAGGTGGTGGAGCTGCCGGGCGCGCTCCCGTCCGACCTCCGTCGCCTGCACCATGCGCCGGTCGCCTTCAGAGGCCCGGTCCACGCCTACGTGCGATCGCTCGCGTTCGACGGCACGCACCTAGCCTGGTCCTCCGACCACTGCCAGCTGGTCGCGAGCCTCGACTCGCTCTCGCGCCGGTCGATCCCGCGCGGGCCCTGCCTGCGCACCGTGATCGCCACGGTCGAGTTCGACGCCCAGACCATCGAGAGATTCCTACGAAGGCGCTTGGTCCCGGCCGAGGTGCGCTGCATCTGGGGTCCCAGCCGCTTGTGCCGCGTGCGGGCCACGGCCTTCGGGAACGTGCCGATCGGATCGCTCTCCGTGCGTGTTCGCCAGGGTCGCAGCCGCCGACTGCTCGTGCCGATCCGGGACAGGCGAGCGCTGCGGGCCGTGCGCGGCCAGCCCGACCTGGTGTTCTTCTGCTTCCGGATGCGTGACCCGTTAGGGCGGACTGGGCGGACCGGCGTCTGCTGACTAGGCGACCCGGTACAGCCCGGGCGAGCGGGCCATCGCCACGTCCGCGAGGAGCGCGACCAGGCCCGGGTCAAAGGCCCGCCCCGCTCCGGCTCGCAGAGCCGCCACGCCCTCCTGCTGCGAGGGGGCGGCCACGAGGGCGTCTGCGATCGCGGCGATCCGCGCGAGCAGCGGGATCTCCGCCCCCGTCAGGCCGAGCGGATAGCCGCCGCCGTCCCAGCGCTCGTGGTGGAAGCGGATCACGCCGCGGGCGCCCCGCCCGATGTCCTCCTCACGCAGGAGGTCGAGGCCGAGCTCCGGGTGCCGGTGCATCAGCTCGAGCTCGTCGTGGTCGAGCGCGCCGGGCTTGTCCACGATCGAGGGCGGAAGTGCCAGCTTGCCCACGTCCTGCAGGAAGATTCCGAGCCCGAGCTGCAGCATCGCCTCGTCCGGCAGCTCCAGGCGCCGGCCCACCAGGAGCCCGGCGACTGTGGCGTCGATCGGGCGGTCACCGGTCCCGGTCAGGTCGTAGGGCGCCTCGGGCAGGCGCTCGACCTCGGCGACGATGCGCCGGGCCGCGGCGGTTAGATCGTCGAGGCAGTCGTGGGGCAGCAGGTAGCCCGGCATGCTCCGAGCGTCCAGGGCGGCGCGCTCGATGGCGGCCATGGCCGTCCGCCGGGCGAGGTTCGAGAGGGGTCGCATGCCCTTGGAAAGCGGTCTCATCCCTTTTCTCATCGGCATCCGGCCGCGAGACTTCAGTGCTCTCCACCCTCGGAGCTAGCATGGTCGATCCATGCTCTCCCTCTACCGCCGCCACCGTCCCAAGACCTTCGACGAGGTGGTGGGCCAGGAGCACATCGTCCGCACCCTCCGGAACGCGATCGAGCTCGACAAGGTCCACCACGCCTATCTGTTCGTCGGCTCGCGCGGCACCGGGAAGACGTCGATGGCCAAGCTGCTGGCATGCGCGCTCAACGCGGGCGGCGGCCCGCGCACTGACTTCGACCCCGAGGACCCGGCCTGCCGAGCCATCCTGGCCGGCACCTCGCTCGACGTGGTCGAGATGGACGCCGCCTCGAACAACTCGGTGGACGACATCCGCGAGCTGCGCGAGAACGTGGCGCTCGCTCCGATGCAGGGCGGCAAGCGCGTCTACATCCTCGACGAGGCGCACATGCTCTCCACGGCGGCGTGGAACGCATTCCTGAAGACGCTCGAGGAGCCGCCCCCGCACGTCGTCTTCGTGCTCGCGACCACAGAGGCGCACAAGGTGCCGGCCACGATCGTCGACCGCTGCCACCGCTTCGACTTCCAGCGCCCGTCGCTCGAGCAGATCGCCGGCGTGCTGCGGGGCGTGGCGGCCGAGGAGGGCATCGAGCTGCCCGATCCGGCGGTCGGGATGCTTGCCCGCTCGGCGACCGGCAGCTTCCGCGACGCGCTCGGCACGCTCGAGCAGCTCGTCACCTACGGCGGCAAGCAGGTCAAGCTCGACGACGTCCTCGACATCCTCGGCGTGGCGGACGCCGAGCTGGTGCTCGACGCCGCCGAGTCGCTCGCCGGCCGCGACCCGCGCGCGGCGCTTCTCACCGTGCAGAAGCTGTCCGACTCGGGGCGCGACTTCACCCAGTTCATGCGCGACCTGTCGGCGCATCTGCGCCACCTGTTCGTGGTGCAGACGCTCGGCGAGGTGCCCGACTCCTTCTCGGTCACGGCCGAGCACACGGACCGGCTGGCCGAGCAGGCCGAGCGTCTGTCGCAGGGGGAGATCCTGCGCGCGATCGATTTCCTCGCCGCGGCGATCGCCGCGGTCAAGGACGGGTCGGAGCCGCGCATCCAGCTGGAGATGGCGCTTCTGAAGGCGACTCAACCGCAGGCGGACCTGTCGCTGCAGGCGCTGATGTTCCGGATCGAGCAGCTGGAGGCGAGGCTCGGGCAGGCGAGCTCGGAGCAGGTCGAGGCGCCCCCCGCAGCGGCGCCTCCGGCACCCGCTCCCACGCGCAGCGCGGGAGGCGCTTCCGCGGCCGTGGCCGTGGAGGTGGATGAAGAGGCCGCGCCGCAGGCGGTCGGGTCGCTCGAGCTCGAGCAGATCCAGGCCGTCTGGCCCGCCGTCGCCGAGGCCGTCTGCGAGGAGAACCAGATGATCGGCGCCGCGCTGGCCGCCGCGCGGCCCGTCGCGCTCGAGGCGAGCCGGCTCACGGTCGCCTTCCCCGCGGACGCCTCCTTCGTTAAGAAGAAGGCCGAGGCGAACCGGGAGCTGGTCCAGCGCGCGCTGCGCGGTCTGACCGGGCAGTCGCTGACGGTGGCCTACGAGCTGCGCGACGACGCTGCCCCGGACGGTCCGGTGCTGCTCGGCGAGGAGGAGCTGATCGAGCGGCTGCGAGCCGAGTTCGCGGCTGAGGAAGTCTTCGACGAGGAAGGGAGCTAGCCGATGGCCGGCCAGCCCAACATGCAGGCGATGATGAAGCAGGTCCAGAAGATGCAGGCCGACATGGTCAAGGCCCAGGAGGAGCTGAAGAACGAGGTCGTCGAGGCCAGCGCCGGCGGCGGGATGGTGACCGTGAAGATCACCGGCGACCTGGAGCTGCGTGAGGTCCGGATCGACCCCGAGGCGGTGGATCCCGACGACGTCGAGATGCTCCAGGACATGGTCCAGGCGGCGACGAACGAAGCGATCCGCTCCGCCCAGGAGCTTGCCGCGAGCAAGATGAACGCCGCCGCCGGCGGTCTCGCGGGGCCGGGCGGTTTGGGCGGGTTGGGGCTGCCGGGCTTTTAGGGCGTAGCGCCGGCGGTTCGCAGGCTGCGCGTCGGCGCTCGCTCGCCGAGGGCGAAGCGGGGCTCCGGCTCGGCCGTGCCGGCAAGGACGGCGGCCACGTGCTCGGCGAGCGCCGGGCCGTGCTTGTAGCCGTGCCCCGAGCCGCCGCCGAGGAGCCAGACGTTCTTGTGCTCGGGGTGCCTGGCGAAGACGAACTGGCCGTCGGGCGTGAGGCCGTAGTGGCAGCCGGGCGCGCTTGCGACCGGGGCGTCCGCCAGGGAGGGGAAGCGGTGGGCGAGGTAGTCGCGCGCGATGGCGATCCCCTCGGCGGTGGCCTCGAGCGGGCGGGTGTCGGGATCGACCTCGACGCCGTCCATGTCGGGCCCGACCTTGAAGCCGATCCCCTCCACGCGCGCGTGCCCGTAGAAGGCGGCGTCGAAGTCGACCCAGCCGGGCCCGTTCCACTCGGGCGGCGCCTCGAACAGCACCAGCTGCTGGAAGGTGACCCGGGTGGGGACGAGCTCGGGGAAGAGCGCGCCGAGCCAGGCGCCGCAGGCCCAGATGACGAAGTCGGCCTCGAGCGTGTGCTCGTTCACGACTACCTGGGACTGAGAGGGTGTCGCGTGGCCGACCACGAGCTCGGCGCCCGCTTCGCGCGCCCTACGCACCAGCGCGCGCACCCCGGCGGCCGCTCGCAGCACGCCCGCCTCCGGCTCGTGCAGCACGAACGCCAGGTCGTCCACGGCGACGCTCGGGAACATGCGGGCGCCCTCCTCCGGTGACAGCCGCTCGACTGGGATGACCGCGGCCCGCAGCACCCGCTCGCCGTCCGCCTCCCAGCCGTCCCCGCGGCGCGCGAACCACGCCACGCCGGACTCCACCAAGACGCCCTCGCCCAGCTCGCGCCACAACTCGGTCGCCCGCCGCGCGGAGCGGGTGTAGTACTCGTCGGGGCCGTGGCAGCAGCGGATCAGCCGCGTCTCACCGCCCGATTCGGCACGCGGATGCCCCGGCTCGAAGCGGTCCACCAGCGTGGCCTCCCAGCCCTCACGGGCGAGCCGGTCGGCGACGGAGGCGCCGAACACGCCGGCGCCGATCACGAGTGCAGAGGGCATGACCGGCCCAAGGCTAGGCGCTTCGGATGCCATCGGGAGCGGGGACTAGGCTTCGTCGTTCGTGTTCGCAGCGCCGGTCAACCGCCTGATCACCGAGCTGGCGCGCCTGCCCGGCATCGGTCAGCGCACTGCCCAGCGGCTCGCCTTCCACATCCTGAGTGCCCCGGATGACGAGGCGCTCGCGCTCGCAGAGGCCATCCGCGAGGTCAAGGCAACCGTCGGCCACTGCGAGATCTGCTTCAACCTCGCCACCGAGGCCACCTGCCGCATCTGCCAGGACGAGCGGCGCGAGGCGGCCATCATCTGCGTGGTCGAGCAGCCGAGCGACGTGATCCCCATCGAGCGCTCCGGCGAGTTCCAGGGCCGCTACCACGTGCTCGGCGGTGCGCTCTCCCCGATCGACGGAGTCGACCCGGAGGACCTGCACGTGTCGGAGCTGCTCGGCCGGGTGGACAACGGCGCCGGCGTCCGCGAGGTCGTGATCGCCACCAACGCCACCACCACAGGCGAGGCGACGGCCCTCTACCTGGCCGACGCCGTGCGCGAGCGCGCCCCCGAGGTGGCGGTCACCCGCCTGGCGAGCGGCCTGCCGGTGGGCTCGGACCTCGAGTATGCGGACGAGATAACGCTCGGCCGCGCCCTACGCGGCAGGCACGCGCTGTAGCCTGAGCCAATGGCCACCCGCGTCGTGCGCGGCGCCTGCCCGCACGACTGTCCCGACACCTGCGCGATGCAGACGACCGTCGAGGACGGACGGGCGGTCAAGGTCGTTCAATGGCCGCGGCTCCTTCGTCTGCACCGCGCGGGTCTCGGACGACGCTCGGCGCGGCGTGGTGGTCGCGCCAATGGGCTGGTGGAACGCGGACTACTCCGGCGGCCGGAGCGGCCAGGCGACCACCTCGCAGCGCCTGACCGAGCTCGGCAACGCGCCGACCTTCAACGACAACAGGGTCGAGGTTGAGCTCACCTGATCAGCCCGTAGTCCTCCTTGGCCTCGAGCGCTCGGAGCAGCGCCTCGTTGAGGCGCCGCCGCGGGATGTCGCCGCTGCGCGCCGCGGCGAGCACGGCTGAGTAGGCGGCCTGCTGGTCGCCCACCGGTCCCGAGATGAAGACGAGATCGGCGCCCGCCTTCAACGCCTGCACGGCGGCGTCAGGGACCGAGTAAGCCGACGTGATCGCCGGGTCGGCCAGGTCGTCGGTGATCGCGACCCCCTGGAAGCCGAGCTCGCCGCGCAGCAGGCCGGTGGCGAGCGCGGGGGTGAGCGAGCCGGGCCGGGTGAAGTCGCTGACCGGATAGAGCGCGTGCGACAGCAGCACGGCCGGGACGCCGGCCTCCACGGCGGCGCGGAAGGGCCGCAGGTCGCGCTCGCGCAGCTGCTCGAGGTCGAGGCCGACGGTCGCGGGGCCGAACTGAGTGGACTGGTCGGCCGAGCCGAGGCCGGGAAAGTGCTTGACCGCGCCGAACAGCCGCTCCTCGCGGTAGGCGCGCACCACGGCCTTGGCGTACGCGGAGACCTCCTCGGGGTCGTCGGAGTAGACGCGCGCGCCGAGGGCCGAGCCCGACTCGAAGCCCACGTCGATCACCGGATCGAGCAGGCCGGTGATGTTGAGGTCGCGCATGGCCTGTGCCGTCTCGAGCGCCTGGACCGCGGCGTCCTCGGCCGACGCCAGGTCGGCGCCCGCCAGCGCGGGAGGCAGCCCCTCGAGCTCGTTGAACTCCCCGCCGTCCTGGACGGAGAGCACCCAAGGGGGAACGTGGCCTTCCTGTCTGGCTATGACCGTTGCCTCGGCGCCGAGCTGGCCGAGGAGGGCGGGATCGCCCGTGTAGTTGGGCCGGGCGAGGACGATGCCGCCCAGGTCCTGGTTGCGCAGGCGGCGGTAGATCTCGGCCGTGAGGTCAGTGCCCTGGAAGCCGAACAGGAAGAGCTGGGCGACCTGGCGCTCCAAGGGGAGGCGGCGGGCGAGGTCGGCGACGCTGCGGGGGACGTTGGGGCCCCTTGCCGCCGGAGGGCGCTCTTCACGCGCCGGGATGATGCGGGCGAGGAAGGAGGTGCGGTCGAGGGGCCGGCCGGCCCGTTCGGGTGGTGCCGACCCGGGCTCCTCCTCATTGCCTTGGCCGGCGCCGACGATGAGGCCCGCGGCCGCCGCGGCAAGCGCAACGACGGCAACCAAGGCGATGGTCAGCCGTCGCGGTCGGCGCACCTTCGTAACGCTAGTGCGGCGCCGGCTGGGCTGCGCCGGGAGTGTGGGCTGTCTGTGTCACGCATATGGCGCGTTTGACAGCCCACACTCGGGTCGGCGGGGCCGGGCTATCGTTCGCAGCTTGCACGAGACGGTCGTCATGAAGTTCGGCGGGACCTCCGTCGCCGACGCCGAGCGCATCCAGCGCGCTGCCAAGCGCATCGTTCAGCGGGCCGAGGAGGGCAACCACGTCGTGGCCGTGCTCTCGGCGCGGGGCAAGCACACGGACGAGCTGGTTGCGCTCGCCCACGAGGTCTCTCCGCGGCCCCATCCGCGCGAGATGGACATGCTGCTCTCCACCGGCGAGCGTGTCACCTGCGCCCTCGCTGCCATGGTCATCAACGACCTCGGCCGCGAGGCGATCTCGCTGACCGGCTCCCAGGCCGGCATCGTCACCGACAGCGGCCACACGAAGGCCCGCATCCTCGAGGTCAAGGCCCACCGCATCCGCGACGCCCTCGACACCGGCAAGGTGGTCCTGGTGGCCGGCTTCCAGGGCGTGTCGCAGCAATCGCTCGACGTGACCACGCTCGGTCGCGGCGGGTCGGACACGACGGCGGTGGCGCTCGCCGCCGCGCTTGGCGCCGAGGTGTGCGAGATCTTCACCGACGTTGCCGGGGTGTTCAGCGCCGACCCGCGCATCGTCCCCGACGCCCGCAAGCTGCCCGTGCTCACTTTCGAGGAGATGCTCGAGATGGCCGCCTCCGGCGCGGGGGTCCTGCAGCTGCGCTCGGTCGAGTACGCCCGCAACCACGGTGTCACGATCCACTGCCGGTCCAGCTTCGAGGACGGACCCGGTACGGTGGTTCAGGACGAGGAGCTGACGATGGAACGACCGCTGGTGACCGCCGTGACGCACTCCACTTCGGAGGCGCGCATCACGCTCATGGGCCTGCCCGACCGTCCCGGCATCGCCGGGCGCGTGCTCACCGCGCTGGCCAGCGCCAACGTGAACGTCGACATGATCATCCAGAACGAGCCGCTCTCCGACGGACACCTCGCCGACATGTCGGTCACGGTTCCGCGCGACGACCTCGTCGAGGCCCGCGAGGCGCTCGAGCCGCTTCAGGCCGAGCTCGGCTTCGGCGGCATCCAGACCGACGACCACATGGGGAAGGTCTCGCTCGTCGGCGCGGGAATGAAGAGCCATCCCGGCGTGGCCGCCCGGGCGCTCAGCGTGCTGGGCGAGGCCGAGGTGAACATCGAGATGATCTCCACCTCCCCTATCAAGATCTCCTGCGTCGTGCGCGAAGAGCACGTCGAGACCGCCGTGCGCCAGCTCCACACCGCCTTCGAGCTCGGCGCCGACGCCGTGCTCCCGGAGGACGTTGCCGGCGACCACCGCCCGAAGGTGCCCGAGGCATGAGGGTCGCAGTCGTAGGGGCCACCGGCGCCGTCGGCTCGACCATCCTCGGCGTCATGCGCGAGCGCTCGTTCGCGGCCGACGAGATCGTGCCGTTCGCATCCGAGCGCTCAGAAGGCCGCACGATCGACTACGGCGACACGGACCTGACCGTGGTTGCCTTGAATGAAGATTCGATCCAGGGCTTCGACCTGGCGCTCTTCAGTGCGGGCTCGAGCACCAGCGCCGACTGGGCCCCCCGCTTCGTGGACGCCGGTGCAACAGTCGTCGACAACTCCTCCCAGTGGCGCATGTCCGACGACGTGCCCTTGGTGGTCGCCGAGGTCAACCCGGACGCCCTCCAGGACCACCGCGGCATCGTGGCCAACCCGAACTGCACCACGATGCAGACGGTGATGGCGCTTGGCCCGATCCTCCGGAGCGTGGGGATCGAGCGGGTGATCATGTCCACCTACCAGGCCGTGTCCGGCACAGGCCAGCGCGCGGTGGACGAGCTGCACCGGCAGGCCGAGGCCGTGATCGAGGCGCACGAGCTCCCGGCGCCGGCGGTCTACCCGCACCAGATCGCCTTCAACGTCCTGCCGCAGGTTGAGACCTTCAAGGATGGCGACGACTACACGACCGAGGAGCGCAAGTGCATGTTCGAGACGCGCAAGATCCTCGGCCGCTCCGACCTCGCCGTCTCGGCCACCTGCGCGCGCGTTCCCGTCTACACCGGCCACTCCGTCTCGGCGAACGTGCAGACGCGTGAGCCCCTGTCGCCCGACGAGTGCCGTGCGCTGCTCGCCAAGGCGCCCGGCGTCATCGTGGTCGACGATCCCGCCAACGCGATCTACCCGACAGCCGTCGACGCCGCGGGCCGTGACGACGTGCTGGTCGGCCGCATCCGCCGTGACCCCTCGCACGAGCGGTGCCTGAACCTCTGGATCGTGGGCGACAACCTCCGCAAGGGCGCCGCCACCAACGCCGTGCAGGTCGCCGAGCTGCTGAGCGTTCGGGGGCTGTTGCGCGCCGCGCGCGCGTAGTTAGTAGGGTCGCGCCATGCCCCCATCCAAGTGGACGTTCATGGTCTACATGGCCGGCTTCAACAACCTGTCCGACTTTGCCACGAAGGACCTGAAGGAGATGCGCAAGGTCGGCTCGTCGGACGACGTGAAGATCGCGGCCTTCGTCAAGCGCCAGAACAGCAAGGGCGCGCAGCACCTCATCGTCGCGAAGCGCCCGGCGGGTGACGTGAAGAGGAACCTCGGCAACGCCGACTCCGGCAAGCCGCAGACCATGCTCGACTTCATTCGCTGGGCCAAGCAGAAGGCGCCCGCGGAGCGGTACGCGCTCGTGATCTGGAACCACGGCAGCGGCTGGCAGCCCGACGACCTCGAGGACCTCTACGACCAGGTCCGTGGCCGCCGCAACGGCGGCGTCACCGCGCGCGAGCTCGCGCTGCGCTCGAACCAGAAGATCGCCCGCGCGGTGTTCGGCAGCACCGTCCAGCAGGTCCTCACCCTGGAGGACCAGGAGCTGCGCGGCATCGCCAGCGACGACGGCACCGGCCACTCGCTCGACAC
>JBKGUS010000140.1:0-3748 GCA_046462295.1 Thermoleophilaceae bacterium
GCCGGCGGCGATCTGCGCCGCGGCGACCCCCTCTTCGTGGTCGGCTTTCGGGGCCTGAAGGACTTCCATCCGGCGCTCATGGCCGACACGCTTGGACGCACCGGCACGCCCACCCGTGCGGCGGAGCTCGACCTCGTCCCGGAGGGCCGCGCCGACGTCAACTCGCTGGGCTACGCGCGCGCCTTCGACGACCTGTCCTTCCGCAGCGAGGTCGTCGGTCACCTGGTGGGGCGCCTGCGCGCCGACGAGCGCGTGGTGTTTCCCGCCGTGCTCGGCATCGCCGACCCTCACGGCGCCTGGTCGGACCTCGAGCGGCGGCTGGCGCGACCCGTGTACGAGGTCCCCACCCTTCCACCGTCGGTACCCGGCATGCGGCTCTTCGCGATCCTGCGCGAGGCGCTCCGGCGCGCCGGCGGGCGCGTCATCCTCAACGCGGTGGTCACGGGCGCCGAACGCGATGGCGGCCGGGTCGGCGCGCTGCGCGTAAGGGTCGGCCTGCGCGAGGAGCGCCGGCGCTGCGACTGGGTCGTGCTCGCCAGCGGGGGGTTCGCCTCCGCGGGCCTCGAGCTCGACTCGCACTGGGTCGCGCGCGAGACCGCGCTCGGGCTGCCGGTGGCCGGTGTGCCGGCGCCCGGGGAGCAGCGTTTTGCCCCCGGCTATCTCGACGACCATCCGATCGCGCGGGCCGGCGTCGCCGTGGGGCCGGACCTGCGCCCGGAGGGCCACGAGAACGTCCTCGTCGCCGGCGCCACGCTGGCCGGCGCGGAGCCCTGGCGCGAGAAGTCCGGCGACGGCATCAGCCTCGCGACCGGACACCGGGCGGGGGAGCTGATCCTGGCCGGAGCCAGTTCCATGGCGGCGGCGAGATGAGCATCGGAAGCGCGGACGACGTGCTGGGCGGGCTCATGCGCGACTCGCTCGACCACTGCGTGAAGTGCACGATCTGCGAGACCTTCTGCCCCGTCTCCAACGTCACGCCGCTGTTCCCGGGCCCCAAGTACGTCGGGCCGCAGGCAGAGCGCTTCCGCGTCGGCGACGAGCCGTCGCCCGACGCCTCGCTCGACTACTGCTCCGGCTGCGGGATCTGCACCCAGGTCTGCCCCCAGGGAGTCCACATCGCCGAGATCAACACCCAGGCGCGCGCGAAGCTGAAGGAGACGAACGGGGTGCCGCTGCGCGACCGCCTGCTGGCGCGGCCCACGCTTGCGGGACGGCTCGGCACGCCGGTGGCGCCGCTCGCCAATTGGAGCCTTCGCAACCGGCTGCTCCGGGCGGCCGCGGAGCGGACCATCGGCCTCCACCGCCGGGCGCCCATGCCACGGTTTGCCGGGCGCACCTTCCAGCGCTGGGCGCGGCGGCACAGGTCGCCGGCGGCGCCGCGCCGCGTCGCGTTCTTCCACGGCTGCGGCACGAACTACTACGAGCCCCGGCTGGGCGAGATGACCGTCGCGCTGCTCGAGCACAACGGGCTGGCCGTGGAGGTGCCCAAGCAGGACTGCTGCGGGCTGCCGCTGCAGTCCAACGGCCTGTTCGAGGACGCCCGCGGCTACGCCCACCGGCTCGCGGCCCGGCTTGCGCCCTACGCGCGCGCGGGAGTCGACATCGTCGCCACCTCCACGAGCTGCAGCCTGATGCTCAAGCGCGAGGCGCTCGAGATCCTCCGCATGGACGACGACCCCGACCTCAGGGTCGTCTCCGAACGGACCTTCGACATCTGCGAGTACCTACTCGCGATGCACGAGCGCGGGGAGCTTCGGGCCGACTTCCGGGCCCTGCCGGAGACCGTCACCTACCACGCGCCCTGCCAGCAGCAGGGTCACGGCATCGGCAAGCCGGCGCTGGACCTGCTCGCGCTCGTACCGGAGCTGCGAACGATCGAGCTGGACGCGACCTGCTGCGGCATCGCCGGGACCTACGGGCTGAAGCGCGAGAAGTACGACATCGCCATGAAGGTCGGGGCCGGACTCTTCGCGCAGATCGCCGACGCCGCCCCTGACCGGGCGGTGTGCGACTCCGAGACGTGCCGCTGGCAGATCGAGCACGCCACGGGAGTGCGGACCGTGCATCCGGTCGAGCTGCTCCACCGGGCGTCGGGCCTCGCCTGAGCGGGTCGTGGTCGGCCTCGTGATCGTCTCCCACAGCGCGGCGCTGGCCGACGGCGTGGTGGAGCTCGCCCGCGAGATGGGCGGCGGGGAGGTTCAGATCGAGGCGGCCGGCGGGATCGAGGACGGGGCGCTCGGCACCGACGCGGCGCGCGTGCACGACGCAGTGGAGCGTGTGCGTTCCCCGGACGGCGTGCTCGTCCTGATGGATCTCGGCAGTGCGCTGATGAGCGCGGAGATGGCGGCCGAGATGGCCGATCCGGAGGGTGGTCCGATCCTCCTGTCGGAGGCGCCGCTCGTGGAGGGCGCCGTGGCCGCCGCGGCGCGGGCACGCGGTGGCGGCTCGCTCGACGAGGTCGCGCGCGAGGCGCGCGGCGCGCTCGCGCTGAAGAGCACGCAGCTCGGCGGCGACGCGCCCGAGCAGGACCAGGACCGGCCGGCGCACGCAGGAGACGAGATCCGGGAGCTGCGTGTGGTCGTGAACAACCGGCTGGGCCTCCACGCCCGGCCGGCCGCGCGCTTCGTCGGCGCGCTCGCGGGAATCGAGGCGCGCGTCGATGTCACCAACGAGACCCGCGGGCGCGGCCCGGCAGACGGGCGCAGCCTGACCGGCCTGGCGACGCTCGCCGTCGGCCAGGGCGACGAGATCGTCGTGACGGCCAGCGGCGGCGGGGCCGCCGACGCGCTCGCCGCCATCGGTGCGCTCGCGTCCGGGAACTTCGGCGATGCGGTGGAGGATGAGGCGCCGGCAATGGCTGCGGACCGGGCGGACCCGACCCCGGCGCGAGCGCCTGGCTCGGGCACGCGCCTGAGCGGGGTTCCCGCCTCCGCGGGCATCGCGATCGGGCCCGCTCGGCCGCTGCGCCCGCGGGAAGCGCCGGTGGAGGACGGGCCCGGCGGAACGCCCGCCGAAGAGCGGGCGCGGCTCGACGCGGCGCGCGCTGCGGTCCGCTCCGACCTCGAGGAGACACGCGCCGAGATGGCAGCGCGCGCCGGGGACGCCGAGGCGGAGATCTTCACGGCGCACGCGCTCCTTCTCGACGACGCCGCGATCGTCGAGCCCGCACTCCGCCGCCTCGACGAGGGGGAGCCGGCCGGCCGGGCCTGGCAGGCTGCGTCGCGCGAGGCGGCGTCGGCGTTCCGGGCGCTCGACGACGCCTACCTGCGCGAGCGGGCGGTGGACGTGGAGGACGTCTCGTCACGTGTGCTCGCACGGCTCGCAGGGGTGCCCTTCGCTGCAGTGCTGGACGTTCCCGGCATCGTCGTCGCCGACGAGCTGACGCCGCGCGAGGCGGCCGGTCTCGACCCCGCCGATGCGTGGGCGATCGCGACCGCGCGCGGAGGCGAAACCGCGCACGCGGCGATCCTGGCGCGCGCGCTCGGCATCCCCGCGGTGGTCGGGGTCGGCGGCGCGCTGCTCGCGATCGCGGAGGGCACCCCACTTATCGTCGACGGCGACGCGGGCGTGCTCCACGTCGATCCCGATCCCGGGACGATCGCCGAGCACGAGCGCCGCCGGGAGGCGGCCGAGGCCGAGCGCAGCGCGCCGGGCTCGGCGGCGAGCGCCAGCGCGGCGCGGCGCTCGGCCTCGGCCGCCTCCCGGCGGCGCTCGTGCTCGGCGATCGTCCCGGGATCGGGATCGACGT
>JBKGUS010000141.1:0-4475 GCA_046462295.1 Thermoleophilaceae bacterium
ACCTCCCGCTCCTCGCGACGCACGCGCGGCAAGCGGAGGATCGAGCCGAACAGCCCGGCGCGCATGCGCGAGTTCTGGCCGACCATCACGTTCTCGAGCGCGGTCATGGTCCCGAACAGGCGGATATTCTGGAACGTCCGCGCCATCCCGTCCCTCATGATCAGGTCGGGGCGCCTGCCGGTCACGTTCCTTCCGGCGAAGCGGACCCGGCCGTAGGTGGGCCGGTAGAGCCCGGTCAACATGTTGAAGAAGGTCGTCTTGCCGGCGCCGTTGGGGCCGATGATCGAGACGATCCCCCTCTCCGGCACCTCGAACGTGACGTCCTCGACCGCCACGAGGCCCCCGAACACCTTGGTCACGTTCTCGGCTGAGAGGAGGGCGCCGTCGGCGGCCATCACGCGCGCACCTCGTGGACCGCCTCGCCGCCGCCGAGCGCGGTATCGCCCGTGCCCACGCCCTCGGTGAGCTCGAGCTTGCGCCTTCGCTCGGGGATCAGGCCCTCGGGCCGGAGCACCATCATCATCACGAGCAGGAATCCGAAGATCCCGAACGACAGCTCGGTCAGGTCGAAGTCGAGCCCGACCTTGGACGGATAGTCGTTGAAGACGTCCGGGATCAGGTTGTAGTTGATGAACGACAGCACGATCGCGCCGAGGATGACGCCCTCGATCGACCCCAGGCCGCCGAGGATGACCATCGCCAGGATGAAGATGGAGAACGAGAACTGGAACTGGTCGGCGTTGACCGTGTTCAGGTACGAGCCCAGGAACACGCCCGAGATGCCGCCGAACGCCGCCCCTGTGCCGTAGGCGAGCAGCTTGGTCTTCACGAGCGGCACGCCCATCGAGGCGGCCGCCACCTCGTCCTCACGCAGCGCGATCCAGGCCCGCCCGAGCCGCGAGTCGCGCAGCCTGTAGTTCACGAACAGCACGATCGCCACCAGGGCGAGCGCGACCCAGTACCAGGGTCTGAGCTCCAGCCCTGTGAAGGGTTCGAGGAACGGCAGGTCGATCTTGTCGACCGGCGTGATCCCCTGGCGGCCGTTCGTGACCTTCTGCCCGGCGATCACGAGCTCGTCGCCGTTGATGACCAGACGGCCGACGATCTCGCCGAAGGCGAGCGTCACGATCGCGATGTAGTCCCCTCTGAGTCGGAGGGTGGGCAGCCCGATCAGCATGCCGGCAATCGTGGTCACCACCATCGCTATCAGGATCACCAGCAGGAAGTTGAAGTGGAGACCCGGCAGGTTCGAGGCGGGCTCGCCCACCAGCAGCGAGAACCCCTCGCCGCCGCCGGCGCTCGAGACGAAGCCCGACATGAACCAGCCGGCGGTGAGCGCGCCGAGCGCGTAGAAGGCGACGTAGCCCAGGTCGAGCAGGCCGGCGAAGCCGACGATGATGTTGAGGCCGAGCGCCATCACCGTCAGCGCGAGCGCCTGCGTCGCGTCCTCGAGGAAGCCGCCACCCGCGTCCTGGAAGAAGGGCAGCACGACGGCCCAGATGGCGAGCGCGACGAGCGTCCCGAGGAGGGCCGGCTTGCTCTCGTGGAAGATCGTCCGCACGGCGACCAGCACCCAGAGGACGAACGCCATGAACAGGTCCATCTCGATCTGACCGGCCATCCACAGCGTCACCACGAGCCCCGCAGCGAGGGCAACCAGGGTACGGGTGTCGGTCTTCACCCCCGGCCTCCGCAGCACAGCCGCCGTCTTGGTCATCCGGCCTCCCGCGTCTCCTCGCCGAGCAGGCCCGATGGCCGGAAGACCATGATCAGCACGAGGTAGGAGAACACGATCGCGGGCGTCCACTCACCGCCGATCCTGTTGTCGGAGATCTGCTGGATGATCCCGATGATGAAACCGCCCAGCACCGCCCCCTTGAGGTTGCCGATGCCGCCCATGACGGCCGCCGTAAAGGCGATCAGCCCCGCCTGGAAGCCCTGGAAGTACCAGATGGTGGTCTGGTACAGCGCGTAGATGATCCCGGCGGCGCCCGCCATGATCCCGCCGAGCAGGAAGGTCAGGGAGATCGTCGTGTCGACGTTGATCCCCATGAGCCGCGCCGCCTCAGGATCCTGCGCCGTCGCGCGCATCGCGCGGCCCAACCGGCTCTGGGCGATGAAGGTGGTGAGCAGCAGCACCAGCGGGATGGTGGCCGCCACGGCGAGCACGTCGCCCTGGGAGACCGAGACGCCGCCTATGTTGAAGAGCTCCTTCTGGGCGCGGATCAGATCGGGAATGCCCTCCGGCGAGCCGCCGATCCACAGGATGCCGACGTTCTGGAGGATGAACGAGAACCCGACCGCCGTGATCAGCGGCGCCAGCCTGGGCGCCGCTCTCAATGGTCGATAGCCCACCCGCTCGATCATCACGTTGAGCGAGCCGCAGGCGACCATCGCGAGCAGCAGCGTGACGAGCAGCCCGAGCACAAGTCCGCCGACGCCGGTGGCCGCGGTCAGCCCGAGCGTCCCGAAGAACCCGGCGGAGACGAGCGACCCCAGCATGAAGACATCGCCGTGGGCGAAGTTGATCAGCTCGATGATCCCGTAGACCAGCGTGTAGCCGAGCGCCACCAGCGCCCAGATCGCCCCGTTCGACAGGCCGTCGACGACGTTGTTGCCGAGCCGCGCCAGGCTGCCGTCTTCGGAGAGGTCCTGGATGCCGTACACCACCGGCATGACCAGGAGCAGCGCAATCAGCCCGTACTCGCCGATGTAGCCGCGCACCCGCTCCCAGGTGTTGGTCCTGACCGGCAGTCGCGCAGCTTCGGTGCTCGCCTCCAAGATCCCCCTCAGTCCCTCGTCCTGCGACTTCTATCACGACGGGGGGCGGGCCGAAAGACCCGCCCCCCATTCGTTACTCCAAGCTGGCCGAAATCAGCCGGCCTGGGCCTGGATCGTCTGGTCGAACTGGAGCTCGCCGCCCTTGATCGTGTAGACACCGTAGTCGGTCAGCGTCGTGTCGCCGTTCTCGTCGATGTCGTAGGTGCCGAGCACCGACTCACGACCCTTCGTCTGGTACAGCGCGTCGATCACGGCCTGGCGATCGGTGCAGTCCGGCCCGAGCTGCTCGCACGTGTCGAGGAACAGCCTCATGGCCTCGTAGCCATAGATGGCGTACGGGTCCGGGTTGGGCTCGCCGTACTCGGCCTCGAAGTCCTCGAAGAACTTCTGGCCCTCCGGCGGGTACTCGTCGGGCGACAGCGTCGCCACCGTCACCTTGACGCGGCTCGCCACGTTCGCCGGGATGCCGCCCTCGGCCGGATCGGAGAAGCCGGACTCGGCCACACCGTCAGGTCCGTAGAGCTGTGCGTCCGGCAGCGCCGCCGCGACGTCCTTGTACAGCTGGACCGCGCCGTTGGCGGTGATGCCCGAGAACACGAAGCATTCCGCGCCCTCCGACTTCATCGTCGCCGCCTGGGAGCGGAAGTTCGGCGCCTTCGGGTCGATGCCCTCGTTCGCCAGCACCTCGAGCCCGACCTCCTGAGCCGCGCTCTCGATGTTCCGCGCCAGGCCCGCGCCGTACACCTCCTTGTCGTTGAGGATGTACGCGTTGCCGCAGCCATCCTCCTTCATGAGCGTCGCCAGCGCGGCGCCCTGGATGGTGTCCTTCGGCACGATGCGCAGGTAGTGGCGCTCACCCGACGGGTAGTACTTCTCGGGCTCGCCCTCGTCGGCGCCCGGCTCGTCCGAGGTCAGGCCCACGGCGGTGTTCGCCGGGCTGATCTGGGCGATCGGGACCTCGTTCAGCAGCGGGATCGAGATCGCGCTCGCGCCCGAGTTGAACTCGCCGATGTAAGCGACCGCTGAATCGTCCTGCGCCACCCTGCGGGCGTTCGCCGCAGTCGCCTCCGGCGTCCAGGTGCCCGCCTGGGCGGTCGAGTCGTCCAGCGACGTGTACTTGACGGTCAGGTCACCGGCCTTGCCTCTGTTCTGCTGCAGGGCAAGCCTGATTCCCTCGACCATCGCTGTGGTCTGCGGCCGGGAAGCGCCCTGAAGCGGCAGCGAGGAATAGACGTTGACCGTCTCCCCGCCTCCGCCTTCGCCCCCGCCGCCGCCGTCGTCGTCGTCGTCGTCACCGCAGGCCGTCATGCCTACGGCGAACGCGGCGAGAAGACAGCTGAGCAATGCCAGCCAACGTACTCGCAAGATGTCCCTCCTATAGGGAAGATGGGCTCCTACCTGCCGGCATCCTATGCACGGCTCGGGATGTAGTGCGGTCGTGAACCCCGCTCTTAACGCGGAGAAAATCTGGCCGCGGAGCGGCTCGGAGGGGCTCCCTCGGCCTCCAGGTCGGGTCGCCGCGACTGCACCCAGGCGACCGCCGTGAGCACGACCGCGCCGCCCGCGATCTGCACCGCCGCGAGCTCCTCGCCGAGCAGGATCCACGCGAACAGCCCCGCCAGGGCGGGCTCGAGCGTGGCCACCACAGCAGCGCGGGGCGCCGGGATGTGGCGCAGCGAGGCGACGATGCAGAT
>JBKGUS010000142.1:0-5357 GCA_046462295.1 Thermoleophilaceae bacterium
CTTGCGCCCGTCGGGATCGCGGATCATGAACGGCACCTCGTACGACTCGCGGTGCGACGTGGGCGTGCCGCGCCCGATGTAGTCGTGTTCGCCGAGCGCGATGCCGATGTCGCCGAGCACAAACAGGAAGGCGTCGTCGGGCACCGCGTCCATCAGCCGGCCGAACCACTTGTCGACGCCCTCGACGTGGTCGCGGTAGGCGGAACGGAGGTCGTCGACGCCCTCGAAGTCGACCTCCCTCAACCTCCCATTCATCTCGCCGATGCCCTCACGCTCCACCTCGTCCGGCTCCACGTAGATCGATGGCGCCTGGACTGCATCGACCGGGTCGAAGGGATCGATGCCGACGAACCCCGAGAAGTCCCGCAGCTGCTGGATCCCGGCCTTGTACGTTCGCTCCGTCGCCTTGGTCTGCCGCCTGATCGCGGCGATCTCGTCCTGGATGGTCTCTCCGCCGGCCGTCTCCTCACGTCCTCCAGGCCGCACCACCTCGCCGAATCGCGGTCCGTCGACGATCGGGTTGTCGGTCACGTACACCGTGTCCACGCCACCGGCCCGCATCGTCTCCATCATCACCGGCTGCCAGTCCCAGACCGGGTTGTAGCCGGGCACCGCGGGCATCCCCTCCGTGCGCTTCCAGTCTCGGAACGGGAAGGACCGCATCCCGGTCACGAGAGTGCGCCGCAGGGGCAGGGCGGGCATGCATTCGGGGATGACGCGGTCGAACCGCAGCGAGTTTCCCCTGAGCTCCTCGATGTTGGGTGTGTCGGTGCCGGACTCGGAGACGTAGTCCTTTCGGATCAGGGGGAGAACCACCAGCACGGCGCGGCGATCGGGGGATTGAGCTGCTGCGCGGGCGGGCAGGCCCAGCACCGGAAGCGCGACCGCTCCGCCGAGCAGGGTGCGGCGGGAGAGCCTCACCCGCCGATCACGGCCTTTCCGCCCGACGTGCCGAACTGCGGCAGCGTGCCGCCCGCCTCGTCCTCGAGCACCTTCCAGAGCGCGTCCACCATCTCTGGGTTGTCCGCCGCCACGTCGCGGACCTCCTGCGGGTCGCTGCGCCGGTCGTACAGACGCTTCAGCCGCCCCTCGCTGTCGGCGATCATGAACCAGTCCTTGTCGCCCGCAAGCACGTGGTCGTCGTAGCAGGCGGTGAACCAGCGCCGCTCGGGCGGCTCGCCGCCGTCGAACAAGACCGACAGGTCCTCCCCGTTCATCTGACCCGGGGCCCGCACGCCCATGAACGAGAGGATCGTGCGTGGGACGTCGTGCGTCGAGGCGAAGTAATCGCTCCGCTCGCCGGCCAGCTTGCCCTCGGGGTGCCGGATCATGCAGGGCACGTGGTAGACGTGCCACTGGCAGCGGGCGGCGTGCTTGCCCAGGATGCCGTGCTCGCCCAGCGTGAGGCCGTGGTCGCCCATGTAGTAGACGACGGTCTCGTCAAGCAGGTTCTCGTCAGCCAGCCTGTTCATCAGCCGCCCGATCCACTCGTCCACGAAGGTGAGCTCGGCGGCGTAGAGCTCGCGCACGCGCTGGACGGTGTCGTCGTCGACGTTCACGTCGATCACCCAGGAGTAGGGGGTCTCGAAGGGCTGGATCGGGGTGATGCCGTCCAGCTCGATGCCCTTGGGGCTGCCGGCGGCGATCTGGTAGACGCGCGGCGCATCGAGCGGCTCGTGCGGGTCGAAGGGATCGACCCCGAGGAAGAACGGGCGCTTCTGCTTGAGGTCGTCGAGAAGGTTCATCCCGCTGCGCACGACGCGCGCCGTGGGGTACTGGCGCTCGCTGTCGCGGTAGATCGAGTTCCAGCCGGCCATGGCGCGCAGGCGGCCTACCTCCACGGAGTTCGAGAGGTCGGGCAGCAGGTAGCGCTCGATCGTGCTGCGCGTGGCGGGCCGCTTGAAGGGCTTGTTGAGGAAGCGGTAGGCCCCCTGCGAGTAGCTGGGCCTGGCCCAGTCGAGGGTGCGCCGGAAGTTGCCGAAGCGCGGGCCGATCAGGAACGGGTTGTCGGTGCAGTAGGCCGTCTCGACGCCGGCCTCGCCCAGCACCTCGGTGACGATCGGGTGGTGGTCGGGGATCGGGGTCCACCCGGGCCCGACGGGCAGCCCCTTGGTGGGCACGTAGTTGCGGAACGGGAAGGAGCGGACGCCGGTGAGGATCGCGCGCCGCGCCGGCCCGGTTGGCATCGCCTCGGGCACGGCGAGCGAGAACGTCAACGAGTCCTGCGCCCGCGCGTCGAAGTTCGGCGTCTTGGCGAGACTGTCAGGGTTGGAGGCGCCGATGTAGTCGGCGCGTGTGGACTCGCCGACGCTCAACACCACGTTCGGGGCGTCGTCCGAATGCTCGGTGGACGGCTCGAAGTAGTCGTCGCCGCAGGCGCCCAGGCCAAGAGCGGCGGCTCCCGCCGCCCCGGTACCAAGGAATCCTCTGCGGCTCAGGCTCACGGGCCGGGGTAGCCTAGTGAACGGACCACTGGGTACGAGGTCGCTCCTGCGGCTCGCCGTCGACGTCGATGTCCACGCGCTCGTTGTAGAAGGCGATCAGGTCCTTCACGGGCAGCCCGTCGTGGAGCGGGTCCTCGTAGGTCCATGCAACCGCCCGCTCGCCGGCCACGTCGAAGTGGGTGGCGTGGCCCTTGTAGGCGCATACCGTGCGGTGGTCGCTCGGGGTCAGGGGCGCGGAGACCTCGGAGCGCGGCATGTACCAGCGCACCGGCAGGCCGGTCTCGAACAGCGCCTTCGCCTCCGTGGTGTCTGCCACCACGCGCCCGCCGATCGACACGCGCACGCGGCGGGAGCTGCGGCGCACGTCAATCCGGTGATGCGGGTCGGGCGGGTGCCCGATCTGCCGCTCGTCCTCCTCGAACCACTCGTCGAGCGCGTCGAAGTCCACGTGGACGAGCTCGCCGTGGCGCTTGACCGCCTCCTCCGGGACGAGGTCCAGGCGCACGTCCTGCTCCGGGAACAGCCAGACGGGCAGCTGCTTGCCCGGCGCGTAGTACAGGCGCACGCGCTTGCTGTCCACCACCGTCTCGCCGCCGAGGCGGCCCCGCACCCAGCGCGGGGATTCCTCGATCACGACGACGTGGCTGCCACCTGCTCCGGCACCTCGATCTCTCGCTTGAGGATCTTGCCGGTCGGGCCTTTGGGCAGCTCGTCCTCGAACCAGATCTTGCGCGGGTACTTGTAGGCGGCGATCTGCTGCTTGACGTAGGCCTTGATCTCGTCCGCGTCGAGCGACTCGCCCTGCTTCAGCACCACCGCCGCGCCGACCTCCTCGCCGAGCGACTCGTCGGGCACCCCGACGACCGCCGCCTCCTGGATCGCCGGGTGCTCGTAGAGCACCTCCTCGATCTCGCGCGGGTAGACGTTGTAGCCGCCGCGGATGATCAGGTCCTTCTTGCGGTCGACGATGAAGAAGTAGCCGTCCTCGTCCATCTTGGCCATGTCGCCGGTGCGGAACCAGTCGTCGTCGTCGATCGCCTGCTCGGTCGCCTCGGGGCGCTCCCAGTAGCCCTTCATGACGTTGTGGCCGCGGATCACGATCTCGCCGACCTCGCCCTGCGGCACCTCGTTTCCGTCGTCGTCCCAGACCTGCATCTCGACGCCGTCGATCGGGGTGCCGATCGAGCCGGGCTTGCGCTCCCTGTCGGGGTGGTTGAACGAGGCGACCGGCGACGTCTCGGACAGCCCATAGCCCTCGAGGATCGCGCAGCCGAACTTCTCCTCGAAGCCGCGGATCAGCTCCACGGGGATGGCCGCGCCGCCCGACATGCAGAGCCGCAGGCAGGAGGCATCGACCGTGTCGGCCGCGTCCGCGTGCAGCATCGCGTTGTACATCGTCGGGACGCCCTGGAACACCGTCACCTTGTCGCGCTCGATGATCTCGAGCGCCTTCTCCGGGTCGAAGCGGGGCAGCATCGTGACGCATGCCCCGACCGCGACGGCGCCGTTCATCGTGCAGGTCTGACCGAACGAGTGGAACAGCGGCAGCGCCCCGAGGAGGACGTCCTCGTGGCTGAACTCGCCGAGCGTCGTCTGCGTGACCGTGCAGTTGCGTCGCAGGTTCGAGTGGGTCAGCTCGGCGCCCTTCGGCGTGCCGGTCGTGCCGCTCGTGTAGAGGATCACCGCGGTGTCGCCGGCCGCGCGGTCCTCGACGCCGGTGTCGGGCTCGTGCTCCATGACGAGCTGCTCGAACTCGCCCGGCTTGACGAGGATCGCCTCGGCGCCGGCCTCGCTCGCCCCGGCCTCCGCCGCCTCGCCGAAGTCGTGCCAGGCGAACAGCAGCTTGGCCCCGGAGTCGCCCAGGTAGAACTTGACCTCGCGACCCCTGAGCAGCACGTTCATGGGCACGACGACGCCGCCGGCGCGCAGGATCCCGTAGTAGATCGCAGGGAAGTAGGGGACGTTAGGGAGCATCAGGCCGACCCGGTCGCCGGGCTCGAGCCCCTTCGCCTTCAGTAGCGCCGCGATCCGCGCGCTGGACCCGTCCAGCACGGTGTACGTCAGCTCGACGTCGTCCAGCTTGAAGGCGGTGCGGTCGCCGTGCTCGGCGGCGGTGTCGGTAAGGATCGTGGCCAGGTTCTCGCTCATCCCTCGCTCCTCCTGTCGCTGGGGCGAGAGACTAGTTCAGTCGGCCAGAGCGAGAGCCGCCAAGCCGAAGCGGCGCTCCCAGTCGCGCAGCGTGCGCGGGCTGACGCCCAGCAATTCTGCAGCGGACATCGTCCTGATGCCGCTCACCCGCGTCCAGCCCTCCACGGCCGCCTCTGAGGCTACGGTTCGCGGCGTGCTGCGCCGCCGCGACTTCGTACGCGCCGCGGGCGCCGGGCTGGCCGGCGCCGCGCTTGCCCACGTGGGCTGCGACAGGGACCGGGTCCGCTCGGGCGCCGGGTCGCAGCCGCGCAACATCGTCCTGATCGTCGTCGACACGCTGCGCCCGGACCATCTCGGCTGCTACGGCAACGAGGTGGTGCGGACCCCGAACCTCGACGCGCTCGCGCGCGAGAGCCTTCGTTTCACGCGGGTCTTTCCCGAGGCCATGCCGACGGTTCCGGCGCGGCGCTCGATCCTCACCGGCCGGCGCGCCTACCCGTTCCGCGGCTGGCAGCCGTGGGAGGGGCTCGCCAAGCGGGCCGGGTGGTCGCCGATCATGCCGGGTACCCCGACGCTGCCCACGATCCTCCGCGAGCGCGGCTACTGGACCGCGTACGTCAGCGACAACCCGTTCCTGACGCACACGCCCGTCTTCGCGCCGTTCCGGGACAGCGTCGACCGCTACGTCAGGGTGATGAACCAGCGCGGCGCGCTCCAGCCGGCCGACAGCGTGCCGCGCGCCGAGGCCGTGCGCCGCCTGCCGCC
>JBKGUS010000143.1:0-2843 GCA_046462295.1 Thermoleophilaceae bacterium
GGCAGGGAGAGGAGTGCGCGTTCCGCATGCGGCTGCGCTTCCACTCCCTGCCGCAGGACGGTCGCCCGCTGCCCGTCCTGCTCGAACCAGGCCTCCACGATCTCCGCGCTGCCGTCGCCGACCCGCTCGCCCTCCTGCAGCTCGCGGCCGGCGGTCGCCTCGGTCTCGAAGTTGCGCTGCATGTAGCGCGCGCCGACTTCGTCGGGAGGCCCGACGACGTCTACGCGGCCGCGCTCGAGCAGCATGGCGCGGTCGCAGAAGCGCCCGACGGCGGCCATGTCGTGGGTCACGAAGAGGATCGTCTTGCCCTCGTGCTTGAGCCGGTTGAAGACGTCGAAGCACTTCTGCTGGAACGCCGCATCCCCTACCGCGAGCACCTCGTCGATGAGGAGGACGTCGGCGTCGACGTGGCTCATCACGCTGAAGGCGAGGCGGACCTGCATGCCCGAGGAGTAGTTCTTGAGCTTCAGGTCTACGAACTCCTCGAGCTCCGCGAACTCGATGATCGCGTCGAAGCGGCGCAGGGCCTCCTTCGGGGAGAGCCCGAGCATGATGCCGTTGATCAGGACGTTGTCACGCGCGGCGAGATCCGGGTTGAACCCCACGCCGAGCTCGATGAACGTGGACAGCCGGCCGCGCAAGCGAATCTCGCCGCGGTCGACGCGGTAGATCCCGGCGAGGCACTTGAGCAGGGTGCTCTTGCCTGAGCCGTTGCGGCCCACGATGCCGAAGAACTCCCCCTCGGCCACGTCGAAGGACACGCCCTCGAGCGCGCGCAGCACGTCGACTCCCGTGCGGCGGAACGGGTGGAGCGCGCGCTCCTTGAGCGTGTGCATGCGCTCGTGGGGAAGACGGAACTCCTTCGCCACGTCCGCGACCTGAACCGCGACCGACGGGTCTGACATCGGAGGGTGAGGCTACAGCCGGGCGATCGCGGAACCGCATTCACCTTCCGCGGCCCCGCGCTGGAGCTTGGCGGTGGCCGACCCGCTCGCACTGGGAGGCCGTCTGCCGACCCGGCGAAACGCTGACCCCCGGAGCTTCGACGCGCGCCACGAGGCCGGCGACTTTGCGGTCCTGGCGCGGGACGACGCCGTGCTGCGTTGTTTCGCTGACGACGGCTAGCGCGAGGTAGCGACCACCAGCCGGTCCGTGCCCGACTCGGCGCCCCAGACCTCGCCGTCGCGGCCGAGCAGCTGGCGGACGTTCGCTCCCTGCTGCGGCAGCCGGAAGGCCTGGAAGCGCCGGCGGGCCGGATCGAAGCGCACCAGCGAGTTGGAGCCGAAGTCGGTCAGCCAGACCAGGTCGGCCTCATCGACGTACACGGCATAGGGCTGCGGGTTGGCGCCGGGCAGACGCCATTCGCGCCAGCGCTGCGTGCGCGGGTTGTACACGCCCAGCTTGCCGGCGTTCCACTCGCTGATCCACAGCCGGCCGCGGGAGTCGGGCCAGATGCGGCGTGCGCCCTGGCCGGCGGTCGGCGGCTCGACGATGCGCGCGCGGCCGCTGCGCGTATCGATGCGGGCGATGTGGCTGCCGGCCAGCGACGCATACCAGACTGCCCCGGCCCGGGTGGTGGAGATCCCGTAGGGCCCCGGTCCGCGCGGCGCGTCGAACACACGCATCCGTCCCGACCGCGGATCGAGCCGGCCGTAGACGCCGGACTGGCCGGTGAACCACAGCCGTCCCCGGCGGTCGAACGTGGCGGTGTTGAGGTTCGCGCCGGCGCGGTCATCGGGCAATGGGAACCGCCGCACGCGGAGCGAACGGGCGTCCACCCGCACGATCGCGTTCAGGCCGCCGTCGGTCACCCAGGCCGCACGGTCGGGGCCGACGATCACACCGTGCGGCGCCGAGCCCGATCCGAGCGGGACCCGCCTGATCCGGCCGGTGCGCGGGTCGAGGCGGCCCAGCTCACCTGCCGCCTGGGCGGTGAACCAGACCTTGCCACTGGCGGCGGGGGCCACGTCGTGGGGGCCGGCGCCGTCGAACACTTTGTACTCGCGGAGCTTCACTGGTGGGGGGCGGGCGGCAGTTCGCCCGAGACGCGCCCACTGGCCCGCCTCCAGGCGAGAGACGACCTGGAAGCCCCGCCGTCCTCGCCCCGGCATGACGATCACGGCCTCGCCCTCGGCCAAGCTCTCCCCGGTGGCATCGTTGATCGCGAAGTTGTGGGAGACGAGGATCGTGTTCGTCGCCCGCCGGGGTGGACTGGCGAGCAGCTGCCGCAGCCGCGCGGGTTGGCGCTCGCCAGCGCGCTCGCCCTCGAAGAACTCCGCCGATAGCAGCGCGCGTGACGAGACCGCGCGGCCGAAGGCCAGGGTCGCCGTCTCGCGTGTCCGGCAGAAGGGGCTGGCGAGCACCCGGCCCACCGGGATCCCGAGCCGCCGGAACTCGCGGCCGATCGAGCGCGCCTGGCGCCGCCCCGCGGCCGTGAGGTTGCGCTGCCGCGAGCAGTCCCGCAGGTCGCGCGTGCTGTCGGTCATCGAGAAGTCCGTGGCCGCGTGACGGAACGCCAATACGTAGCCGCCCCGTCGCAGCCTCTCCGCGAGCGACGCGGGACCGCTGTCGCCGCGGCTCTTGGCTACGCGCGGGCGCTCGGTCGATGCGCCCTCCTCCTTGTCGGAGCCGATATCGCATCCCGCCGCGGCCACGAGGGCCGTCAGGACGACCGCCGGGAAGGCAGGCCTGGGCACCTCACGCAGGGTAGGCGAAGCCCACGCCTCATTTGTTTCCGTGACTCCGCCCTGTGCGAGCCAAGCGACATCCGCTGCTTGACCGGCCTCCGCGAGGGGACTTAGGGTCGCGCGCATGGAGCTTGCACACGTTCGGCGAGGGACGGG
>JBKGUS010000144.1:0-11083 GCA_046462295.1 Thermoleophilaceae bacterium
GCGGGTGTGGACCTCGAGGATCTTGGTGCGGCCCTTGCGGTCGGGGCGGTCCACCACGATCTGGCGGTCGAAGCGGCCCGGCCGCAACAGCGCCGGATCGAGGATGTCGGGCCGGACCGCAAGGGCCGCACCAAGATCCTCGAGGTGCATACCAGGGGCAAGCCGCTGGCCAAGGCGATCGACCTCGATACGTTGGCCGGCCAGACGCCTGGGTTCACCGGTGCGGATCTGCAGAATCTGGTCAACGAGGCGGCTTTGTTGGCGGCGCGGCAGGGCAAGCGCGAGATCGATCACCTGCAGTTGGAGGAGGGGATCATGCGGGTGATCGCGGGGCCGGAGAAGAAGACCAGGGTGATGTCTGAGAAGGAGCGTCGCGTCACGGCGTTCCACGAGATGGGGCACGCGTTGGTGGCGCACTATCTGGATAACACCGATCCGGTCCACAAGATCTCTGTGATCTCCAGGGGCCAGGCGTTGGGTTACACGATTTCGTTGCCGACGGAGGACAAGTTCTTGACCACGCGGGCGGAGCTGTCTGACACGATGGCCATGTCGCTGGGTGGCCGGGCGGCGGAGGAGATCGTGTTCGGCGAGGTCACCACCGGCGCCTCCAACGACCTGGAGAAGGTGACGGCCACGGCGAAGCAGATGGTGATGCGCTTCGGCATGTCCGACAAGCTCGGCCCGCGCGTGTTCGGCCACGACCACGGCCAGCCCTTCCTGGGCCGCGAGTTCAGCTCGGAGCCGGACTACTCGGACGAGATCGCCAGGGAGATCGACGACGAGATCCGCCGCATCGTCGAGGAGGCCCACCAGGTGGCCCGCGACATCCTCGAGCAGCACCGCCAGAAGCTCGACATGACCTCCGAGATCCTGCTCAAGCGCGAGACGATCGAACGCGAGCAGTTCATCGAGCTGCTCGACGGCAAGTCGGAGGAGGAGGTGTTCGGACAGGACCAGCCGGCCCTGCCCGCACCGCCGCCCGCGCCCGAGGCGCCCGAGCGCAAGCCCGAGCGGGCGCCCAAGCCGCTGCCGCGCCCCGGCCTCGCCGGCGGCACCGCCGAGATGCGCGCCGAGACGCCGCCCGAGAAGCCCGAGCCGGCCTAGGGTCCGCTCCGCCGCGCGGCCGCCACGTGCCGCAGCGGCTGCCAGGCGATGGCCTCGGAGTAGGCGACCTTCCAGCTGCGGACCAGGCGGCCCACGCGCGCCGCCAGCGAGTACACCCGCAGCTCGTTGCGCCCGCCTCGGGCGGCGCCCACGCCCACGGCGATCGATCTGCCGTCCGGCGACCAGGTGGGATGGTCGCCGAAGCCGAGATCCTCCTCGCGTTCCGTCCGTGCGCCCCCACGATCCAGACGCCGCCCGGCCGGCCGCCCCCGTGGAACGCAAGCCGCCTCCCGTCGGGCGACCACGACACCGATTTGGTCCGCACATCGGTGACCCGCCGCTCGCCCGACGCTCCGAGGACGTACAGGTGGGCGTTCCACGGCCAGGTCGCGTCGTCGTCGGCCGTGAGGTTGCGGAGGAAGGGGATCTCGCCTCGCGACGACCAGTCCGGTGAGAAGTCACGCGGCCCCGAGCTCATCGCCCTCAGGCGCGAGCCATCCGGCCGGACGGAGTAGATGCGTGCCTCGAAGGTCCGTCTCCCGCTCTCGGGCTGGGTCCAGGGCCGGGTGCCCGAGAACGCAAGCCTGCGACCGTCCGGCGACCAGGCCGCCGCCTGTACGCCCATATCCGCCGGGGAGCGGCACGCGCCTGGCCCGCGAACCGTCCACCCGCGACACCACGAGCCGGTCGATCGGCCCCGCTCGGGAGCACCGAGGCGAGCCGGATCGCCTCCAAGTCCGGCTATGAGCGCCGCCGCGATCGCCGTTCGCGCACCGGTCACGTCCACTGGAACACCCCGGCCAGCCGCGCGATTCGTGGGCGCCGGTCAGGCGGGTGTTACGCCGAGCGCCTCGGCCACGCGCGGGTCGGCCAGCGACTCCACCGCGAGCGACGCGCCTTCGACCGGCAGGTCGGGGAAGTAGGGCACGGCGACCACGAACATGCCGGCCGCGCGCGCCGCCGTCACGCCGGTGGCGGAGTCCTCCAGGGCGGCGGAGCGCTCCGGCTCGGCGCCGAGCGCCCTGCACGCGGCGAGGTAGAGGTCGGGCGCCGGCTTCGGATGCTCCACGTCCTCGGAGGTCACGACGACGTCGAAGTGCCCGTCGAGCAGCCCGGCCACCGACAGCACGCGCTCCACGAACGCGCGCGAGGAGTTGGAGGCCACGCCCACGGGGAGGCCAGCGGCGCGCACCGCCGCCACGAGCTCGAGCGCACCCGGGCGCGGCGGCACGCCGGCGAGCGTCTCCTCCATGACCTGTTCGTGCAGCTCGTCCATCAGCGCGGGACCGCGGCCGGGCATGTCGAGGATGAGCTCGAGCTTGGCGGCGCTCGTGGCCGGCGACGTGCCGATCAGCTCGCGCTTGTGGTCGGGCGTGAAGGTGCTCCCGTGGCGAGCGAACAGCGCCGTCTCGGCGCGCGTCCAGGCCTCCTCGGTGTCGAGGAGCAGCCCGTCGTTGTCGAACACCACCGCCTCGAACCGGTCGCCCACGCAGGCGATGATGGCGGTTTCGCGGTCAGCGCGGCCCGCGCGCGGCGAGCAGGAAGTCGAGGAGCGCGTCCAGTTCGGCGTCGCTCATGCGCTCGCCGAAGTCGTCCGGCATGACGCTGGCCGGACCCGGCGACAGGATCTGCGCCCTGAGCGACTCGCGTGTATGAGCGGGTAGCCGCTCGTCGAGATCGGGACCGATCGGACCGCTCGAATGGGCCGCGGCGAGGCGGTGGCAGCCGCCGCAGCCCATGCGCGTGAAGACCGGGAGGCCGCCCTCGCGCCCCTCCGGCCGGGGCGCGCCGGACGCCGGAGCGGCCAACTGTCCGCTGCCCGGCGCCCGGCCGTTCCCGTCGTCGTCAGTGGTGAGCAGGACCACGGTGAACGCGGCAGCCGCGGCCGCCACGCCGGCGGCGAAGGGGACCGCGTTGCGACGGAGGTTCACGCGTCCGCTCGGCCGTACCGCCGCTGCAGGTATGCGGCGCCGAGCCCCGCCGCAAGGGCCGCGACGGCGGCCACGCCGAGCGCCAGCAGGACGTCCGGGCCGTCCTCGCCCGCCGAGGGCGGCGACGCTGCGGCGGTGTTGACGGCGGCGACGGGCTGCGTGGCCGGCTTCCCTGCGCCCTTGCCGACCTCCACAGCCGGGAAGCTGTGCCGCGCGGAGAAGCCGTCATCGACGACGAGCCTCCACGTGCCGGCTGACTCGAAGACCACGTTTGCCCGGTAGACGCCCGGCTCGCCCGTCGGACGGCCGCGGAAGGACTCTTCGACGGAGCCGTCCTCGGATCGGACGATCACCCGCGGCTTCACGCCCTCGAGCGGAGTCCTGCCGTGCTGCAGGATCGTCATCTCGATCTGCCAGGGCTCGCCCGGCGCCAGCCCCTCGGGCGGCGGATCGAATCCAACCGTCGCCCAGCCACCGGCCGTGGCGCCCGTGGGCAGCGCCAGGGCGGCGGCGATCGCGGCGAGCAGGGCAATTCGCAAGGCCATGGTGTCTCCTCTCGCGGGCTCTCCTGCTGTACAACCGCCGGGTGCCCTCGGTTCCCTACACGATCATGGGCGTCGTCAACGTCACGCCGGACTCGTTCTCGGACCCCGGTCTGTTCCTCGACCCGGCCGCCGCGATCGAGCACGGGCTGCGGCTCGCCGGCGAGGGCGCGGCGATCCTCGACGTGGGCGGGGAGTCCACGCGGCCGGGCGCCGAGCCGGTTGCGGAGGGCGAGGAGCTCCGCAGGGTGCTCCCGGTCGTTGAGGCGCTCGCCGGCGCCGGCCACGGCGTCTCCATCGACACCACCAAGCTCGAGGTCGCCCGCGCCGCGCTCGCGGCGGGCGCCACCCTCGTCAATGACGTCTCCGCCTTCCGGTTCGCGCCCGACATGGCCGGCCTCGTCGCGAGCGAGGGCGCGGGCTGCTGCCTCATGCACATGCTCGGCGAGCCCCGCACCATGCAGGAGGACCCGCGCTACGACGACGTCGTCGGCGAGGTCAAGGCCTTCCTCGAGGAGCGGCTCGCGTTCGCGACGGGCGAGGGCGTCTCGGAGGAGCGGATCTGGCTCGACCCGGGCATCGGGTTCGGCAAGACGGTCGAGCACAACCTCGAGCTACTCCGCCGCCTCGACGAGATCGTCGCGATCGGCCGCCCCGTGGTCGTGGGCACGTCCCGCAAGAGCTTCCTCGGGAAGCTCACGGGCGGGAAGGCCGCGGACGAGCGCCTCCCCGGCACCATCGCCACGAACGTGCTCGCGCTCGAGCGCGGCGCGAGCGTGTTCCGCGTGCATGACGTGGCTTCGGTGGCGGATGCGCTCAAGGTGGCCGCTGCTACGGTCGCGCCATGACCACCTGGGAGCGGGAGCCCGACGACGAGTTCGAGGACGACCTCGACGACGACGCGCTCGACGAGGACCGGCATGCCGCCTCGCCGGCGGTGACGATCGAGATCAGCGGGCTGTCGCTCTACACCCGCCACGGGGTCAGCGACGCCGAGCGCGAGCTCGGCCAGCGGCTCGTCTTCGACGTGGCGTTCGAGCTCGACGAGTGCGACGCCACCGTCACGGATCGCGTCGAGGACACCGTCGACTACGGCGAGGTCTGCGAGCAGGTCGCACTGGCCGCGCACGAGCGCTCGTACAAGACGCTCGAGCGGCTCTGCACGGCCGTGGCCGACCGCCTGATCGACCGCTTCGGCGCCGAGTCGGTCCGCGTGAAGGCGTCCAAGCCCGAGCCGCCGATCCCGCTGCCGGTGGACGAGGTCTCAGTCGAGGTCTGGAAGGAAAGCTGAAAACCGGCTACCTGGGCCTGGGCTCCAACCAAGGCGACCGGCTCGCCAACCTCCGCGCCGCGCGCGAGGCCCTCGCGCGGAGGGGAGTCGAGCCCGTGGCGTCCTCATCCGTCTACGAGACAGCGCCCCAGGGCGAGGTGACCGACCAGCCCGACTTCCTGAACGCCTGCCTCCGGATCCGCACCGACCTCGATCCCGCGGCGCTGCTGGACGTCTGCAAGCAGGTCGAGCGCGAGCTCGGCCGCAGTGCGGGGGGCGTGCGCCACGGGCCGCGCCTGATCGACGTCGATGTCCTGCTGCTCGGCGACCTCGAGCACCGCTCGGCGCGGCTCACGCTGCCGCACGCCGAGGTCGCCACGCGCCGCTTCGTGCTCGAGCCGCTGCTCGAGCTCGACCCCGGATTGCGCCTGCCCGACGGCACGCCGCTGAAGGAGCTGCTGCCCGCCGTGCTCGACCAGCGCGTGACCCCCCACGCGGGGGGTTCCTGGCGGTCCGGGGGTTGAGCGGCGCGTCCGGCGGGGGGAGGCTTGACCTCGATGGAGGAGCTGGCGAACTTCCGGGGTGACGACGACCCCGCCCTCGTGGCGGCCGCCTTGGCGTGCCGCGCCTGCCTGTCCGGCGAGGTCGACTGGTCGCTCCTGATCGAGGACTTCGAGGCCGAGGCGATCTGCCGTTGCCGCTCCTGTGGCTACGTGCGCACCGTCTCGCTGACCTCCGAGCAGGCCCTCCGCCTGTCCCTTCAGCCGGTCTAAGGGGTACAACAGAGGGCGATGGCGCTCCCGGCGCGCACGGACGCGCTCGATGTGATCGTCGAGCTCCTCACCGAGCTCGACCAGGAGCCCGGCTCGGGGCCCGGTTTCTACGACCGCCTGTGCGCTGCGCTGTGCCGCGTGACGGGCATGAAGCGGGCCAGCCTCCTGCTCTACGACGAGGCCCGCCAGCTCGTCGTGCCGGTCGGGAGCCACGGCATCGAGTCGGGCATCCTCGAGGACATCTACGGCACGCTCGAGGAGACCCCGATCGCCCAGGTGGCGCTGTCGGAGGACCGCGTGGTCGAGGTGCACGGCGAGCTCGAGCGCTGGGTCCCGGAGCGCTATGCGCGCATCGGCGGGGTCGACACGATCACGTGCACGCCGGTGTCGGCGGGCGGCCGCTGGCTCGGCGTGGTGTTCGCCGACCGCGGCGGCGGGCACTTCACGCTCGCCGAGGACGAGCGCCACGCCATGTGGACGCTCGGCAAGACGGCGGCGCTGGCCGCCAGCGTCCGGATCGCCACCAGCCAGCAGGGACGGGCCCGGCTGCTCCAGGCGCGCATCGACCTCGCGCGCGAGATCCACGAGCGCGTCGTGCAGCGCCTGTTCGGCGTGTCGCTCGTGCTCGGCTCCGAGGGGGAGCTCAGCGAGGAGGTGCGGCGCCGCTGCGCGGCGGAGATGCAGGCCGCCCTGACCGACCTCCGCGACGCCCTCGCGCGGCCGCTCGCGCCGCCCAGCCTCGACACCGGCGCGACGCTGCGCGACGAGCTCGCCCGGCTCGGCCGCCACTACAAGGAGCTGCCGCTCGAGCTCGAGTGGCAGGACGGCGTGGAGGTGCCGGAGGACGTGGAGTCGCTCGCTCAGTCCGTGCTCGCGGAGGCGCTCCGCAACGCCGACAAGCACGCCGACCCGAGCAGCGTGCGCGTGAGCGTCGGCAGCTTCGACGGCACCTTCGTGCTCGAGGTGCGAAACGACGGCGCGAAGCCCGGACCACGTCCGTCGCGCGGCGCGGGGATGGGCCTGCGCCTGGCGGCTGCCGAGGCGCTCGGCCGCGGCGCGCTCGTGGAGTTCGGCCCCGAGGGAGCGGACAGCTCCGAGTGGCGCGTGCGGCTCGTCGTGCCGACGGACGACGACAACGAGGACGCCGAGTGAGCCCGGAGCGCAACCTGCGCGTGCTCGTGGTGGACGATCACGACGTGGTCCACTGGGGCTTCCGCCTGCTGCTCACCGAGCAGCCGTGGGTGGAGCGTTGCCTGACCGCGTCGAGCGTGGAGGAGGCGCTGCAGCTCGCGCGCCGCTGGGAGCCCCACGTGGCTCTCGTCGACCTGTTCCTCGGCGAGGAGTCGGGGGCCGAGCTGTGCGAGGCGATCCGGCGCGACTCGCCCGACACGCGCGTGCTGCTGATCTCCGGAGCGGGCTGGATCTCTCCCCAGGCGGCCAAGGCCGCGGGCGCATCGGGGTTCGTCTCGAAGGACTGGTCCGCGCACGACGTGGCCATGGCTGTGCGGATGGTGGGCAAGGGCATGACCGTCTTCGCGCCGCGCGCCGAGCAGCCCGCCGCGCCGCTGTCCGACCGCGAGCGCGAGGTGCTGTCGCTGATGGCCTCCGGCGCGACCAACAAGGAGATCGCCGAGCGACTGTTCCTGTCGCCGCACACGGTCAAGGAGCACACGAGCGCGCTCTACCGCAAGCTGAACGTGCGCAATCGCGCCGAGGCCGTGCAGCGAGCGGAGCGGCTCGGACTGACCGTCTAGTTTTGGGCGATGCTCCCGAACGCCGTGAACAAGGGCCTCGCCCTGGCCCTGCTCGCCTCCACCCAGTTCGTGCTGATCCTCGACGCCGCCATCGTGGGCGTCGCGCTTCCCTCCATCGGGCGCGAGCTCGAGTTCGCCCGGGAGGATCTCTCCTGGGTGGCGAACGCCTACACGCTCATGTTCGGAGGCTTCCTGCTGCTGGGCGGCCGGATCGCCGATTTGGTCGGCCGCCGCCGCATGTTCATGGCCGGCCTGGTCCTCTTCACTGCGGCGTCGCTGCTCGGCGGACTCGCCCAGAGCGCGCTCTGGCTCGTGCTCGCGCGCGCCGGCCAGGGCCTCGGCGCGGCGCTCATCTCGCCCGCGGCCCTGTCGCTCGTCATGACGCTGTTCACCGAGGGCTCGGAGCGCAACAAGGCGCTCGGGGTCTGGGGCGCGGTGGCCGGCTCGGGCGGCGCGGCGGGCGTGATCCTGGGCGGCGTCCTCACCGAGTGGCTCGGTTGGGAGGCGGTCCTCTTCGTGAACGTGCCGATCGGACTCGTGGCCGCCTTCCTCGCGCCGCGCCTCTTGCCCGAGGGCCGTGAGGCCGCCGGGACGCGCTCATTCGACGTCGCCGGCGCAGTGACCGTCACGGCCGGCCTCGCGATGCTCGTCTACGCGTTGGTGGACGCCAACGACGCGGGCTGGGGCTCCGTCCAGACGCTCGGCCTGGCCGCCGCGGCGCTGGCGCTGCTGGCCGTCTTCGTCGCGATCGAGCTGCGCACGCCACGTCCGCTGGCGCCGCTTGCGATCTTCCGCAACCGCGCGCTGCGCGGGGCGAACATCGTGAGCATCGCGATGACGATGGCGTTCTTCCCGATGTTCTTCTTCCTGACCTTCTACGCGCAGTACGTGCTCGGGTACGAGCCCATCGAGGCGGGCTTCGCGCAGCTGCCGATCGCCCTGTCGATCATCGTGTTCGCCGGGGTGGCCTCCCAGGTGGTCACCCGCGCCGGCTACAAGACCACGATCGTGGTCGGCCTGCTCGTCGCGGCGGTCGGCCTGGTCTGGTTCGGGCAGGTCTCGCCCGGCGGGTCGTTCCTGGCCGACATCTTCGGCCCGTCGATCGTGGCCGGCTTCGGCCTCGCATTCGCCTTCGTCGCCGCGACGATCGCGGCCACCAGCGGCGTGTCGGGCGAGCAGGCCGGGCTGGCGTCCGGGCTCGTGAACACCTCGCAGCAGATCGGCGGGGCGCTCGGCCTGGCCGTGCTGATCGCTCTCGCGACGGCGCGGACGGACGCCGTGGAGGCCGCGCCGCCGGTGGCGCTCGCCGAGGGCTACCAGGCGGGGTTCGTGGGCGGCGCGGGCCTCGCGGTGCTGGGTGCGCTGCTGTGCCTGTTGCTGCTGTCGAGCCGCGAGAGCAAGGAGCACGCCGAGGCCGCCCGCGAGGGCGACGCGGGGCCTGCGCACGCCCCCGCGTAGGCTGCCGGGACCCCCCCGACCGGGGGGATCGCCGTAACTCCGTGTGACTTCCGGCTCTGCAACGCGAAAGGGTCAAATGAATGGCTCGTAGCGGACAACTCGCCATGCTGTTTCCCGGCCAGGGCAGCCAGACCGCCGACATGCGCGACCAGGTCGAGCGCCACCGGCCCCACCTGCTCGAGCTCGCGCAGTCGGAGGTCTCGGACGACCTTTTCGAGCGTGCCGGAGACGGCACACGCTGGGCGCAACCGGCGATCTTCTGCGCCGCGCTGGCCGGCTACGAGGTCCTCAAGGACCGCTACGAGCCGGACCTGATGGCGGGCCACTCGCTCGGAGAGATATCCGCACTGGTGGCCGCCGGCGCGCTCGACGCCGAGGACGGCCTCCGCCTGGTGGCCGCTCGGGGTCGCCTCATGCAGGAGGCCGCCGAGGAGACCGGCGACGGCGGCATGCTCGCCGTCCGCGCGCGCGACCGCGCGACCGTCGAGCAGGTGGCCGCCCAGGCGGGCCTCTCCATCGCCAACGACAACGCCCCCGACCAGCTCGTGCTGTCCGGCGCCCTGGCCGCGCTCGACGAGGCCGAGTCCCTGCTGCGCGAGCAGCGCGTGCGCGCGAAGCGCCTCCCCGTGGCCGGCGCATTCCATTCCCCCCTGATGGAGCCGGCGGTCGAGCCGTTCAGGCGGCTGACCGAACGCGTGGAGGTGCGCGCGCCGCGCGTGCCCGTGCTCTCCTGCGTCACCGCCGCGCCGTTCCAGGACGTGCGCGAGCAGCTGGTGCAGGCGATCGTCAGCCCGGTCCGCTGGACCGAAGTGATGAGCGCGCTGCAGGAGCTCGGCGCCACGCGCTACGTGGAGACGGGCCCCGGCCGCGTCCTTTCGAACCTCGTGCGCAAGTCGCTCGACGACGTGGAGGCCGAGGCCCCGCTTGCCATGGAGGCCGCAAATGCATAGCCAGAGCCAGCTTCTCGAGCGCCCCTCGGCCGTCAGGCCGTCGTGGGAGGCACGCCGCCCTCGCGCGGCCGCCCTCGCCTCCGTCGCGATGGCCGTCCCGGAGAACGTGGTGACCAACGAGGCGGTCGCCGCCGGCGCCGGCGTGACCGAGCAGTGGATCGTCCACCGCACCGGCGTGCGTGAGCGCCGCCACGTGCGCGAAGGCGAGCGCCTCGACGCGCTGGCGGTCGCCGCCGCCCGCGGCGCGCTGGAGGAGGCGGGCGTCGAGCCAGAGGAGCTCGACCTCGTGCTCCTGGCCACGGTCGCCCCCGACGACCTGCTGCCCAACGCCGCCCCGTTGGTGGCGCGTGAGCTCGGCGCCCACAAGGCCGGCGCGATGGACGTCGGCGCTGCCTGCACCGGCTATCTCTCCGCGCTCTCGCTCGCCGCCGCCCAGATCGAGTGCGGGCGCTGCGACCACGTGCTCGTGATCGGCGCCGACGTGCTTAGCCGCTTCGTCGACAAGTCCGACCGCGGCACCGCCGCGCTGTTCGCCGACGGCGCCGGGGCCAGCGTGGTGAGCCCCGCGACCGGCGGTCCGGGCCGGATCGGGCACATCGCCCTGCACGCCGACGGCGCCGGGGCGCCCGCCATCTGCGCCGCGCGCGAGGACCAGATCATCCACATGCAGGGCCACGACACCTTCAAGGCCGCCGTGCACCGGCTGTCCGAGTCGACGCTCGAGGCGGTCGAGCGCGCCGGGCTCGAGCTCGACGACATCGGCCTCTTCGTCTACCACCAGGCCAATGCGCGCATCCTCGCCGCGGTCGGTGAGCGGCTCGGCATCGACTCCGACCGCGTGATCGATTGCATCGACCGCTACGGGAACACGTCCTCCGGCACGCTCCCGATAGCGCTCGCCGACGCCCGCGAGCGCGGCATGCTCGCGCCCGGCATGAACGTGGTGCTCGCCGCCTTCGGGGCGGGCTTCACGTGGGGCGCCGGGGTGATCCAATGGGGGTCATGAGCAATGGCAGACCGGATGGATGCGCTCTCGTCACAGGTGCCTCACGCGGAATCGGCGCGGCGATCGCCAAGGCGCTCGCCCGGGAGGGCTGGCCCGTGGGCGTGAACTACCGCAGCGACGCCGAGGGCGCCGAGGCCGTGGTCAAGGAGATCACCGACGCCGGCGGCCGCGCCGTGGCCGTACAGGCCGACGTGTCCGATCCGGATGCGGCCGAGACCCTGTTCAACCGGCTGGAGGAGGAGCTCGGACCGGTGCTCGTGCTGGTGAACAACGTCGGCGCGCACGCCGGCGT
>JBKGUS010000145.1:0-7318 GCA_046462295.1 Thermoleophilaceae bacterium
TAGCGGTCAATCACCACGTCATCCATCTCGACTGCGAATGGCAGGCGGTCCAGTGCGGCGTCATTGGCTGCGACTCCGCGGCGTACTAGATCGGCGAGGAGGTCGCCAGCCCGGTTGTCAGGGATCACCACCACCCTCCAAAAGGAACGCGGCGGGTCGAGTTCTCTATGCCTCACTTGGGTCGGTCCGGTCAAGGGTGGCATCTCGTAACCGCTGTAAATGGCCCGGGGCCCAGTCAGCCACGGAGCGGACGCCCGCCGTACGTGCAGAGCAGCAGCTCTCGGTGTCGCAGGCGAGACGCTTCGCTTGATATGGGAGCGAGGTCACGTGTGGCTGGGGTCGTGACCCGACTGCGCGACGCGGAGCCTGGTGCAGGCACCACGCTGCATCGGCAACCTCGCCGGCGAGACGCGTGGCAGACGACGTGTACCTCGGGGCCTTCTGGCAGGTCGTCACCTCCGGCTCTTGGTTCGGCGCCGAACGCAAGCGGGCCCCGCTCTGCGAGGCCCGCCGGTCAGCTAGGTCTTGCGTGTGCGTCTAGACCGTGCGGCCGTGCCTGCCGCCGCCCCAGCGGCTTCCGAAGCCGAATCCTCCGGTCGGGATGCCGGCGATCAGCACCAGGATCGCGCCCACGATGGCGACGATCGCTGAGCCGGTGATCGCGGCGAGGATCAGGTAGACGAGCGCGGCGAGCAGCACCGCGAGCAGGATTCCGATCATTGCACTGCCTCCTTCGGTTGATGCCACCGATCGGTGGCGTCGGCCCCCCGATACCCGCCCCGGAGGCGCCGGAAACGGACTAGCGGCGGATGAACACGGTCGCCCCGAGCGGCACCTTCGCCATCAGCGTGCGCAAATCGGCGTCCGCAGCGCGTAGGCAGCCCGCCGAGGCGGCCATGCCGATCGTCGACGGCGCGTCGGTCCCGTGGATCGCCAGGCGGTTGCCTCCCGTCCACCCCGGCGGCGTCTTCGGCTGGTGCCCGCTCAGCGCGAGGATGCAGCACCCGTAGTAGGGGCCGTAGCTCGAGCCGCTCAGCTTGTCGGTCACGGCGAAGCGGCCCGTCGGCGTCTCCGACCCGGGTCGCCCGATCGCGACCGTCAACCGGTGGACCCGGCGACCGTCCTTGCGAAGTGTGAGCGTGCGGTCGGACAGGTCGGCCTGCAGCGACCAGCCGGTGCGACGCAGCTTCAGCGCCGGGCTGTCCCGGCGGACCCAACCGAGCCGGTTGTTCGGGCGCTCGGTGGCCACCACGCCGAGCCAGTCGCCCCGCCGGGCCGCCACGGCAAGGACGCGCGGAGAGCCGAACTCGGTCGTCGAGCCGACCTGCACGACGGCCGGGCCACCCGGCTTCTCGCGAAGCGTGACGGAGCCGCGGACGACGGCAAGCCGGCGCGGCCGCGGAGCCGGGGCCTCAGCCGGGGAAGGGGGATCCTGCCCCGCTCGTGGGGAGGTGGAGCGGCTCGCCGATGCGGACAAGACCGCCCCCGCGGCGCGTGGTGGCTTGGAGTCGGCGATGACCCCTGCGGTCAGCTTGCCCGCGACTGCGGCGAGTGCGGATGCGATCCCGTCAGCGTCGGGCGCGGGCTCGGCAGCATCCGTGTCGCTCGCAGCCGGGACGACCAGCCCGCAGGCGGCGAGGGCTGCTCCAGCAATGCCCATCGACGCGCGCCGAAGCGTGGAGAACCGCTGCATGCGCAGGGGTTCTGACGCTTTCGAGCGAGCACGACGGAGACGCGCAGATACGCCTCAACCTTCGGCGGAGATCCCGTGCAATGCTGCACTGGCTGTGCGCCAGGTGCAGCGGCCTTCCCAACTAGAGCAGCACCTGGCGCGAAGCAAGGTGGGCGCCCACCTTGCGCTTCACGCGCTGGAGGGCGTTGTCGACCGTCTTGGTGTCGCAGTCGAGCCGGTCGGCGATCGTCTCGTAGCTGTGGCCGTCGAGGTAGAGCGACAGCACCGAGCTCTCGAGCTCCGACAGCACGCTCGACAGGCACGCCACCAGGCTGTGCAGCTCCTCCGAGGAGATGACCTGGTTCACCGGGTCGTGGGCCGTCGGGCCCGGAAGCAGCTCGTCGAGCGTGGGATCGCCGTCGCCGCCGCTTGCTGCAGGCGTCTGTGAGAACGAGACGTACTCGTTGAGCGGCGTGTGCTTGTTCCGCGTCGAGGTCTTCACCGCGGTGATGATCTGGCGCGTGATGCAGAGCTCGGCGAAGTTGCGGAAGCTCGACTCGCGGTCGGAGCGGTAGTCCCGCACCGCCTTGTAGAGGCCGACGAGGCCCTCCTGGATGAGGTCGTCGGAGTCTCCGCCGATCAGGAAGTAGGACGAGGCCTTGAGGCGCACGAAGCCGTGGTAGCGCTTGACGATCCGGTCGTACGCGTCCTTGCGGCCCTGCTTCGCGAGCGCGATCAGATAGTGATCATCAAGCTCGACTTCACCTTGAGAATTGAGGCCCGCCCGGCGGACCGGGGAACCCGGCCGGCGTGCCGGCACGGGTAGCGCGGGGGAGGTTGCGGAAGTAGCCATCCAATGCTCCTCTCGGGCCCGCAAGCGGGTCCTTGAAAGCTCGGCGGCGCACTACCTCCCCTGGCGCCAGGTTTCTGAAGTCGTCCCTCAAGCTCGACTTCAGCCTGATCTATCGGCCGGGAGTATGGGTTAGTTATGGAGCCCTGTCAAGCCTCGCTTGCGGAACTGCAAGATTCCGTACACGAGAGCGGCGGCGGCGGTCGAGACGTTGAGCGACGCCACGCGGCCCGGGCTCGGAAGGAAGACGAGCTCGTCGCAGGCCGCCGCCACGCGCGGGCGGAGGCCCCTCCCCTCGGATCCGAGCACGATGACGACGCGTCCGCGGTAGTCGGGCCGGTCGTACGGCACGCGAGCGTCCGCCGCTGCCCCGTACACCCACGCTTCGCGCTCCTTGGCCGAGGCGAGCCAGTCGGCCAGGTTCCGCACGCGCGCCACCGGAAGATGCTCGACCGCGCCGGCGGACGCCCTGCACACCGCCGGGGTGACCTCCGCCGAGCGCCGCTCGGGCAGCACCACGCCAGAGCAGCCGGCCGCCTCCGCCACGCGGCAGACGGCGCCCAGGTTGTGCGGATCCTGCACCTCGTCGAGGCAGATGACGAGCGCGTCCTCCTGCGCGAGGAGCTCGTCGGCGTCGGAGTACGGGTAGGCCTGCACCTCGGCGCAGATCCCCTGATGGTCCGGGGACCCGCAGCGCTCCTGGATCTCCCAGGGCTCGGCGCGCTCGCACTCGACGTCGCCGAGGAAGACCTCGTGCGCGGCACGCTCGGTCGCGTAGACGCGATTTACCCTGCGGCGCCCGCGAAGCGCCTCGCGAACAGGGTTGCGGCCGTAGACGATCATGCGTCGAAGCTCGTGCGGCGAGCGCCGTCGACAGGCTGCGGGCGCCAGCCGGTCACGAGCCGCTCCGCACCAGCCGAGCGCCTTCGGGCGTGTCCCGCACTTCCCAGCCCGCCGCCGCGAGCTCGTCCCTGAGGCGATCGGCCCGCTCGAAGTCGCGCGCCGCGCGGGCCTCCTCGCGCTCCGCGGCCAGCCGCCGGATCTCCTCGGGGGCCTCCTCGTCGCCTCCCTCGAGCAGGCTCTCCAGCCCGAACGCGTGCAGCATCTCCCCCAGCCGGCCCGGGCCGACGCGCTCGCCCGCGTCCACGCGGCGGTTGGCCTCGGCTACCCACTCGAACAGGACACCGCGGGCGGCGGCGGTGTTGAAGTCGTCGGCGAGCTCGTCGAAGAACCGCTCCGCGAGCGCATCCAGTTCGGCAACCGGGGCGGCGTCGCGGTCGAGCCGCCGCACCACGTCGCGCACGCGCCCCGCCGCCCGCGCCGCGTCCTCGAGCGTCTCCTCCGTGTACGCGACCGGCTTCCGGTAGTGCGCCCCGACCATCCACATCAGGAACGCCTCGCGGCCGAACTGCTCGAGCGCGCCGTGCAGCAGGCGGATGTTGCCCACCGACTTGGCCATCTTCTCGTCGCCCATCTCGACCATGCCGTTGTGCATCCAGAGCCGGGCGAGCGGCTTGCCGCGGGCCGCCTCGGTCTGGGCGATCTCGTTCTCGTGATGCGGGAACACGAGATCGGAGCCGCCGCCGTGGATCTCGAAGTCGACGCCCAGGATCTCCTCGGCCATGGCGGAGCACTCGATGTGCCACCCCGGCCGGCCGTCGCCCCACGGCGACTCCCAGAACGTGTCCTCCCCCTCCTTGCGCGCCTTCCAAAGAGCGAAGTCCTGCGGCGACTCCTTCAGCTCGGTCGCATCGTCCCCCTCTCCCTGCTGCATCTCCTCGAGCGGCCGGTTCGAGAGCTTGCCGTAGCCGTCGTAGCTGGCGACCCGGAAGTACACGTCGCCGCGCGCCTCGTAGGCATGCCCGCCCTCGATCAGGTCCTTGATCAGCGCGACGATCGCCGCGATCGTCTCACTCGCCTTGGGCTCGGCGTCGGGCCGGCCGAGGCCGAGGCCCGCGGTGTCCTCGATGTAGGCGGCCGTCATCTCCTCGGCGAGCTCTTCGCTCGGAACGTCCCGGTCCCTGGCGGCGTCGTAGATCTTGTCGTTCACGTCGGTGACGTTCGCAACGAAGGTGGTCTTGTATCCCTCGTGCTCGAGGAAGCGCTTGAGCAGGGCGAAGACCACGTACGGCCGGGCGTTGCCGACATGGATGGGCCCGTAGACGGTCGGCCCGCAGGCGTAGATGCCGACCTTCGGGGGCTCGCGCGGCTCGAGCGTGCGGACCTCGCCGCTCAGCGTGTCGTGGATGCGGACCTGGCGCATCGGACGCGAAAGGCTACGCGGAGCACGCGACGGCGGGCGTGGCTGGCAGCATGGAGCGCGTGAGCGACGACTTCATCCTGACCGGCGAGCGCGCCGCGCTGGGCCCGCTGAAGCGCGACCAGCTGCCGATATTCGCGCGCTGGATCAACGACCCGGAGGTGCGCCGCGGGCTGGCCTACCGAGGGCTCGCCAACGAGGACGCCGAGGTGAAGTGGTACGAGGAGATGACCGAGGCCGGCCGCGCCCCGCGGCCGACCGCGGTGGGGTTCGCGGTGCACGATGCCGCGGACGGCGAGCTGGTGGGCGTGTGCGGGATCGAGGGCATCGATCATCACTTCGCGCGCGCGGAGCTGGGCATCTTCCTGGGGCGCCGCCGGGGAACGGGGCTCGGCACGGACGCGACGCGGCTCGCGCTCGACTGGGCCTTCAACATGCTGGGGCTGCGCAACGTGATGCTCGAGACCTACGAGTTCAACGAGCAGGCCCGGCGGGCGTACGAGCGCGCGGGGTTCCGGATGATCGGGCGCCGGCGGGACGCTGTGAGCGTGCTGGGGCGGCGCTGGGATTCGTTCCTGATGGACGCGGTCGCCTCGGACTTCGACAGCCCGGTGCTCGCCCGGCTGCGCCCCGCGTCGAGCTAGCCGCGCGGCGGGCGGATCGCGACCGTGGCGATAGCCAGGGCGGCCACTCCCTCGCCGCGGCCGATGAACCCCATCCTCTCGGCTGTCGTGAACTTCACGTTCACGGCGTCGGCCGGGAGGCCGACAGCCGACGCCAGCGACGCCCGCATCTCATCGCGGTACGGAGACAGGCGCGGCTCCTCGCAGACGACCGTCGCGTCGATGTGGAGTGGGCCGGCGCCGGCCTCGCTGAGCATCGAGCGGGTGCTGCGAAGGAGCTCGATGGAGTCCGCGTCCTTCCAGCGCTCGTCCGTATCCGGGAAGTGCATCCCGATGTCCCCCAGCCCCGCCGCCCCCAGCAGCGCGTCGATCACCGCGTGCGTCAGCACGTCGGCGTCCGAGTGCCCCTCCAAGCCGCGCGGAGCATCCGGCACCCGCACGCCGCCCAGCACCAGCGGCCGGCCCTCCACGAGGCGGTGCGAGTCCCAGCCGATCCCGGCCCGCGTCACCCGATCGGCTCCATCCGCCGCGAGCGCCCCTCGAACACTGCGATCTCGGTGACCCCCAGGTCCTCGAGCAGCGAAAGCGCCCGCTCGTACTCGTAGCCCAGGTGTTCCGGCACGTGCGCGTCGCTCGACAGCGCGACCGGCCGGCCCGCGTCCAGGCACATCTCGAGGAAGGCGCGCGCCGGGTAGATCTCCGCGGCCGGCTTCCGCAGCCCCGCCGTCGACACCTCCACCGCCACGTCCGACTCCGCGATCCCGTCCATCGCCCGCTCGTAAAAGCGGCGCAGGTCGCCGTCCGGCACCGGCACCCGGCCGGCGAACACCTTGACCAGGTCCGGGTGGGCCAGGATGTCGAACATCCCGGTGCGGGCCGCCTCGCCGAGTGTCTCGAAGTAGGACGCCCACACGCGCTCGGGATCGGCTCCTCGCCAGATGTCCCACGCAGCCCAATCGGGATCGCCGTGTACGTCGACCGCGTCGTCGCGCAGGAAGTGCACCGAGCCGACCACGTAGTCCCACTCCCGCGCCTCGAGCAGGTTCTGGACCCGGTCCTCACGCCCGGGCAGGAAGTCGGCCTCGATGCCGACCTTCAGCCCCGAGTCGCGCAGGAACTCGCAGTACTCGTCGACGTCGTCGCGCGCCCAGTGCCGGTACCAGGGGTGCTGCCACACGTCGAGCGACTGCACGAAGCGATGGATGTGCTCGGCGACGCCGAGCTCCTCGATCCCCCGCTCCGCCGCCGCCTCGCGGTAGCGCTCCACGTTGCCGGCCGTGAAGTAGCGCTCGGCGGTGGCGCCGTCCTCGTCGGGACGCAGGTGGACGTGGTAGTCGGTCAGCACCGGTCGCGGAGCAGCGCCTCGGCGAGGCGGAGGTCGGTCGGGGTGGTGACCTTGATGTTGTCCGAAGGCCCTTCGACGAGTCGTACGCTGCCTCCGGCGGCGGCAACCAGCGCGGCCTCGTCCGTTGCGGAGTCCCCTCCTTCGAGGGCACGCCGCAGGGTGTCCGCCTTGAACACCTGGGGAGTCTGAGCAGCCCAGAGCGTCGACCGGTCGGGGGTCTGCCGGATGAGGCGCTCCGATGAGGAGACGTGAACGGTGTCGGCAACCGGCATGGCGGCGATGGCGCCGTCGGCACCGGAAAGTCCGTCGAGGCAGCGCTGTACGAGGTCGGTCGTGACCAGGGGGCGGGCGGCATCGTGGATCACCACCACGGTCGCTTCGGGCGCCGCGTCGAGGGCATTACGGACGGATTCCGAGCGAGAAGGGCCTCCCGCAACGCGATCGGGACCCTGTTCGTGACCGGGCGGCACCGCGAGCACGACGCGCGAGCAGACGGCCGCCAGCGCCTCAACGCTCCACTCCACCATCGGCCGCCCGGCACAAACGACGAACGCCTTGGGCCGGTCGG
>JBKGUS010000146.1:0-2823 GCA_046462295.1 Thermoleophilaceae bacterium
CGCGAGGCCGCCGTTCAGCACGGCCGCTTCGTCGTGGTCGAAGTGGCGCAGCAGCCACCAGAGCCGGACCGCCCCTCCCTCGCCGGCCTCGTCGTAGGCGACCACCCGGCTCGTGCTCCCGATCCGGGCGCGGCGGGCGGCGGCCTCGAAGTCGGCCGCTTCGGGCAGCGGATGGCGACCGCGTTCGCCCGGCTCGCCGGCGAGGTCGCGGTCGACGTCGAGGAACGCCGCGCCCGGGATGTGGCCCTCGAGCCACAGGGGCCGGCCGGCGCCGGGCCGGCCGAGCACGTAGCGGCAGTCGACGACGACCAGGTCGGGCTCGCCGAGGTGCGTCCGGAGCCAGGCCGTCTCGACGAGCGGTCCAAAAGCAGCCACGGAGGACAGGCTACGCCGGCCCTCGATCCGAGTGTGGGCTGTCTTTGTCACGCATATGGCGCCTTTGACGGCCCACACTCGGGTGTGCGGCCGCCGTAGCCTTCTCCGCGTGCGCGCCATGGTCCTCGATGCGCCCGGTACCGCCCTCCGGCCGGCCGATCTGCCCGCTCCCGAGCCCGGCCCGGGGGAGGTTCTCATCGAGGTGGCCGCCTGCGGCATCTGCCGCACCGATCTCCATGTCGTCGACGGCGAGCTTGACCGGCCCAAGCTCCCGCTCGTGCCGGGCCACCAGATTGTCGGCCGCCTGGCCGCGGACGGCGGGCGCTTCGCCGCGGGCGACCGGGTCGGTGTCCCATGGCTCGGCTGGACCTGCGGCGAGTGCCGCTACTGCCGCTCTGGCCGGGAGAACCTCTGCGACCGCGCCCGCTTCACCGGCTATGACCGCGACGGTGGCTTCGCCGCGCTGGCCGTCGCCGACGAGCGCTTCTGCTTCGCCCTGCCCGACGGCTACCCGGACCTCCAGGCGGCTCCGCTCCTCTGCGCGGGCCTCATCGGCTACCGCACGCTGCGGGCGGCCGGCGACGCCGAGCGCCTCGGCATCTACGGCTTCGGCGCGGCGGCGCACATCGTCTGTCAGGTCGCCCGGCACCAGGGGCGGCGCGTGTTCGCCTTCACTCGTGCGGACGACAGCGACTCCCAGGCGTTCGCGCTCGAGCTCGGCGCGGAGTGGGCCGGCGACGCCCTCGGGCCGCCGCCCGAGGAGCTGGACGCCGCCCTCATCTTCGCGCCCGTCGGCGAGCTCGTCCCCGCCGCGCTCAAGGCCGTGGCGAAGGGCGGCAGCGTCGTGTGCGGCGGCATCCACATGAGCGACATCCCGTCCCTCCGATACGAGCTCCTCTGGGGCGAGCGCACCCTCCGGAGCGTGGCCAACCTCACCCGCGCCGACGGCGAGGAGTTCCTCGAGCTCGCCCCGGAGGTCCCCGTCCGGACCGCGGTGGAGACGCACCCGCTCCGGGAGACGAACGAAGCGCTCGAGCGGCTCCGCGAGGGAAGGATCCGCGGAGCGGCCGTGGTGGTGCCGTAGGGCGCGCGCGGCCGCGCCTCCGCCCCTGGCCGCTCGCCGTTGGACGCGCGCCTCAGGCGGCTCGCCGAAGCCGCCGGCGCGCTGCAGCCGGCCGCCGCCGCGCCTCGGCTCGCCCGAAGCGCTCCAGCGCGCTCGCCACCGCCTTCCAGGCCGCCGGGCTCACCGCCATCCCCAGGTGGCTCGTCGCGATCTCGACCTGCTCGTCGGCACCCGGGTCCAGGCAGGCGCGCCAGTCAACGATCCCGTCGCTCTTCGAGTAGACCGCCACCAGCCCCACCCCGGCGGGCATCGGGCCCGCCAGCTCCGTCCAGAACTCCGCGCAGCAGTCGCCGTCGAGGCACGAGCGGCGGAACAGCCCCGGCGCCCCCAGCGATCCCAGCGCCCCCAGAGCGTGCAGCTGGACCCGCACCAGCGGATGCACCGCCAGCGGCGCCATCTGCGGCGAGCCGAGCGTCACCACCCCCGCCACCAGGTCGGGGCGGCGCACCGCCAGCACCTTCGCCAGCGCCCCGCCGCGGCTCTGGCCGATCACAACGGCCCGCATCCCCTGCTCGCGGGTCAGCGGCTCGAGCCGCTCCTCGAGCCTCACGAGCAGCGCGCCGGAGCAGTCCACGTTCGCCTTCATCCCGGCCCGCGCCGGCCGGTAGCCCGCTCGCTTCAGCCAGCCCGCCATCGGCCCGAGCGACGCGTCGCCGGCGAGGAAACCCGGGATCAGCATCACCGGGCGGCCCCGCCCGTCTCGAAGCCCGGCGCCGCGCAGCACCGGGTCGCGGAGCAGCGCCGCCGCCTCGAGGCCCAACCGGGCCTCCCGCCACAGCGGCGGCCGGGAACTGCGCGCTATGAGGGACGGTCCCTTCAACGCGGCCTCTGGACCCTAGTAGTCCGCTGGGACAGCAACGTTTCACCCGGCGTGTATGTTCCGCGCCGTGCGAGCGGTCACGGTCCAGGACGGGCGCCTCGTCGTCGAGGACCGCCCCGATCCCGAGCCCGGCCTGGGCGAGGTGCTGGTCCGCGTCCACGGTGCCGGGCTCAACGGCGCCGACATGCTCCAGCGCCGCGGCGCCTACCCCGCGCCGCCGGGCTCGCCCCCGGACATCCCGGGCCTGGAGCTAGCCGGCGAGGTCGTGGCGGTCGGGCGCGACGCGTTCCGCTTCAGCGAGGGCGACCGCGTGATGGCCGTGGTCGGCGGCGGCGGCCAGGCCGAGCTGGCCGTGGTCCACGAGCGCGCAGCCATGCCGGTCCCGGCGCAGCTCGACTGGCCCCAGGCCGGCGGCCTCCCGGAGGTCTTCACCACCGCCCACGACGCGATCTTCAGCCAGGCCGGCCTCCGCCCGGGCGAGCACCTGCTCGTGCACGGCGCGGCC
>JBKGUS010000147.1:0-4163 GCA_046462295.1 Thermoleophilaceae bacterium
GTGCCAACGGTCATGCCGTGCACGAACCGCGCCACATCGCCGGCGGACGCGCCCGCCGCATCGAGCGCCTCCGAGACGGCCTCCATCACGCCCTCCGACTGATCCGCCGGCGTGCTGGGCGACTTCGCGACCACCAGACGATCGCGCGTCAGCAGGGCGGCGTCGGTGAAGGTGCCGCCGACGTCGACCCCCAGGATCACCCCGGGGAACCTACAGCCGCAAGCACCCGGCTCGGCCGGGTGCTCGCGGACGGACTCGCGCAACTACCTCAAGCGGCCGCCACTACGTCGAACTCGTCCTCCAGATGCTTGTGCGACGGGCAGTACTTGCTGCCCGGCAGCGGCACCCGCTGGCACGCGGTCCCCTTGCGCGTGCTCGCGTGGCAGCAGACCGGGCTGCCGTCGAACGTAACACCCTCGCGGAGCTGGCTGTCGACGTACTCCGTCGCGAGCCGCATGTGCTTCTCGCACATCCGGTACACGCGCAGCTGCTCCGTCATCGGGAAGAAGTGGCGCACGTCGTTGAACAGCGTGCGAACCGGCCTCGCGAAGTAGTGCCGGTCGAGCGCGAGGCGCTCCATCGACCTCTCGCACGCCCTCAGGAACCGCTGGCGCGTCTCGGCGATGTCCTCTCCCCTGCCAGGGACGACATCGTGCGCCATCTCGCGGTAGAGAGAGCGACTGAACTGATACATCGGGCCTCCCTTACCCTCCCGCAGTGGGCATCCCGTGCCCCTTGCTCGCGGCGATTGAAACAAGCCTCTCGTAAAGCTTCAACGGACCGAAAATTGAGTTCGTGTTAAGCCAACTGGACGGCCAGTCAGTTATTGCCCGGACCCCCCGGCTCCGCAAACCAATCGCACGCAGTCGCCCTCGAATGGCTACTGCATCGGCTGCATGAGCCAGTCCATCCGGCGCCGCGCGTAGACGAGCGGCTCGCCCGGCTCGATGCGGCCGGTCTCGAGGTCGCCGATCAGGATCGTGTGGTCGTAGCGCACGAAGTTCTCGGCGCGCCGGCAGCGCAGGTAGGCGAGCGTGCCGGTCAGCTCGGGCACGTCGCCGTCCCAGCGCCAGTCACGCCCGGCGAACTTGTCCGGTGACTCGCGGTCCGCGAAGCCGTGCGCCACCTCGATCTCGTTCGACCGCAGCAGATGGACCCCGAAGTGCTCGCAGGTGGCCAGTGCCGCGTGGCAGCGCGACGCGTGCCAGACCGACACGAGGAGCGAGGGCGGATGGGCGCTGTAGGAGGTGAGGGCGGTGGCGGCGATCCCGCAGGGCAGCCCGTCCGAGCGGCGCGCGGTGATCACGGACACGCCCGAGGCGAGCCTCGTCATCGCCTCCCGGAAGAGCTCGTCGAGGTCTAGGTCCATCGCTCGAAGCGCGGCTCGGCGCCGGCGCCCACAAGCGTATGCATGCAGTCGAGCGCCGGGTCCGTCGCGGAGGCGTCGGTGCGCTGGTGCGCCCCTCGGCTTTCCGCGCGGGCCAGGCAGGAGGCGGCGATCAGGCGGGCGAGCGGATGCGGGTCGGCGAGCAGCTCGCGCAGCCCGTCGGGGTCGCGCCGCAGGCCGGCGTGGCGCCACAGCGCCGCACGCGTGGCCGCCGCCGGCGGCCCGATCTCCACGTCCTCAGCCGACGGGGCGTGGGCGGGAGGCGGCGGATCGGCGCTGGCGGCGAGCGCGGCGCGGCTGCCGAACACGAAGCACTCGGCGAGCGAGTTCGAGGCCAGCCGGTTTGCGCCGTGGAGACCGGTGCAGGCGGACTCGCCGACCGCGTAGAGACCGGGCAGCGACGAGCGCCCGTCGAGGTCGCTCGCCACGCCGCCCATCGTGTAGTGGGCGGCCGGAGCGACCGGCAGCAGATCACGCCGCGGGTCGAGCCCCACCTCCTCGAGCGCCGCGGCGATGTTGGGGAAGCGCTCCAGGTCGACCATCCGCACGTCGAGACCCACGGCCCGCTCGCCGGTCCGGGCCAGCTCCGACTGGATCGCGAGCGCCACCTGGTCGCGCGGCGCCAGCTCATCGACGAAGCGCTTGCCCTCGGCGTTCAGCAGCGTGGCGCCCTCTCCCCGGACGGCCTCGGTGATGAGGAAGCCGTCGCGCGGTCCGTCAAGCCGGAGGGCGGTCGGGTGGAACTGCATGAACTCCAGGTCGGCCAGCTCGGCGCCGGCGGCCACGGCCAGCGACATGCCGGCGCCCACCACGCCGCGCGGGTTGGTGGTCCGCTCCCACAGCGCGGCCATGCCGCCGGTGGCGAGGATCACCGCGCGCGCCAGCACGTCCGTCCGCTCCCCGCCGCGGCGCCGCACGACCAGCCCGACACAGCGGTCGCCGTCGCGAAGGAGCGCTGTCGCCGCCGCGGGCTCCAGCACCTCGATGCGGTCGTGCACCGCGGCCAGCGCGGAGAGCTCGCGGGTGATGCGCCGCCCGGTCGCGGCCCCGCCGGCGTGGACGATGCGGCGGCGCGAATGGCCGCCCTCGAGGCCGAGCGCGAGGTTGCCGCGGCGGTCGGCGTCGAAGCGGACGCCGAGTCGCTCGAGGTCGTGCACCCGGTCGGGCGAGTCCTCGCAGAGCACGCGCACGGCGCTCTCGCGGGCGGCGTCGCGGCCGGCGGCGATCGTGTCGGCGGCGTGCAGGCCGGGCGAGTCGTCGTCCGCCAGCGCGGCGGCGATGCCGCCCTGGGCCCAGTACGACGCCGTCTGGGCGAGCGGCGAGCGGCTCACGAGTGCGACACGGGCGCCCTCGCCGGCGGCGGTCAGCGCGGCGTACAGGCCGGCGGCGCCGGCGCCGACCACGGCGACGTCGGTGCGCAGGGATTCGGGCTGCGGGGAATCCATGGCGGCGCGCCGGTACGGTACCGGCGTCCGTGCCCGTGCTCTTCAGCCATCCCTCCTCGCTGCTGCACGAGACCGGCATGGGCCACCCCGAGCGCGTCGACCGGATGCACGCGATCCAGGCCGAGCTCGAGCGGCGCGACTCGCTTGGCTTCGAGCGCCGCGAGGCGCCGCGGGCCAGCGAGGAGCAGCTTCTCGCAGTCCACAGCCCCGAGCACGTGGCCGCCGTGCGTGAGACGAGCGCCCGTGCCGGCGCCTTCGACCTCGACACGCCGACCTCGGGGGGCTCCTGGGAGGCGGCGCTGCACGCGGCCGGCGGCGCCTGCGCGCTGGTGGAGGCGCTGACGAACGGCGGCGGCGAGCGGGTCGGCTTCTCCCTGCTGCGTCCGCCCGGGCACCACGCCGAGCGCGACCGCGCCATGGGCTTCTGCCTGCTCGCGAGCCTCTCCGTGGCGGCCCGCCACGCGCTCGACTCGATGGGGGCGGAACGCGTCTTCGTGCTCGACTGGGACGTCCACCACGGCAACGGGACGAACTCGATCTTCCACTCGTCGCCCGAGGTCCTCTTCGCGAGCATCCACCAGTACCCGTTCTACCCCGGCACCGGCCCGCTCTCCGACGTGGGCTCGGGCGACGGCGAGGGCTTCTCGATCAACCTGCCGGTACCGGCCGGCGCGGACGAGGACGTCTTCTGCGGCTTGGTCGAGCACGTGGTGCTCCCCGCGGCCCGATCGTTCGATCCCGACCTCGTGCTCGTGTCCGCCGGGTTCGACGCGCATCGTCACGACCCGGTGGGCGGCTGCGCCCTCGACACCGCGTCGTTCGCCGAGCTGACCCGCCAGGTGCTGACGCTCGGCAAGCCGGTCGGATGCGTGCTCGAGGGCGGGTACGACCTGGACGCGCTGGGCGGCTCGGTGGCGGCCACGATGGAGGTGCTGGCGGACGGCGGCGAGCCGCGCTCGCACCCGCGCGGGCCGCTCGTGGAGGAGGCGGCCGCCGTGGTCGGCCGCTACTGGGACTAGCCGGCCGGCTCGACGAGCTGAGGGTAGGCGCCCGGGAAGCGCTCGGCGAGGTCGCTCGCCTGCCGGGACGCGCCCTCGGGGGTGTCGAAGCGGCCCGCGAACACGACCCAGAGCCCGGCGCCCAGGTTGTAGTCCTCGCCGCGCAGCAGGCCGGCTTCGATGCCGGAGCGGGCCGCTTGGCGGGCGAGCCGACGCGCGGCCGCCCGGTCGCTCGTGGTGACGAGCACGACTGTGTGGGCAGTGAGGTCGTCGGGCCAGTCGAGCAGGAGGCTGCGGCGCTGCGGCTCCTGCTCCGGCGCGCCGCGCCGGAGC
>JBKGUS010000148.1:0-6418 GCA_046462295.1 Thermoleophilaceae bacterium
GCCCGCACACGGCTCCCTCGCTATCCCGCCGCCCGGGCGGAGCAGGCGGCCGGCGAGCCACTGGCCCGGCGCGTCTACGTGATAGTGGTCGACGGCCTCAACCGCCGCCGCCTGTGGCAGGCCGAGGCCCCCACCATCGACCGCCTGGCCCGCGAGGGCACGGAGTACCTCGCGGTGGAGCCCGCCTATCCGGCACGCACGGTGGTCTGCTTCTCCTCCATGCTCACCGGGGCCCCGCCCGTCGAGCACGGAATGCGGTCCAACTTCGCCCCCCGTCTGGGTGTCCGCGTGGAGTCGATCTTCGACGTGCTGCGCCGCCACGGCCGCCGCGGCCGCCTGGTGGGGATCGCCCACCTGCTCGATCCCTTCGGCGAGCAGGTGGTGCGCTCGGTCACCTCGGTGCAGCCCACCGAGCGGATCGACCATTCGCTGGCCGCCGCCGGCCGCCGCGTCGTGGAGGAGGAGGACCCCGACCTGCTCGTGCTCCAGCTCCTGGCCGCCGACCAGCTCGGCCACGTGCGCGGGACGCGCAACCCGGAGTACCTCGACATGGTGGCGGCCTCCGACCGCCACGTGGCCGCCTTCCTCGCCTTCCTGGAGGAGCGCGGCAAGCTGGAGGACGCCACGGTCGTGCTGATGGCCGATCACGGCCAGGGCCGCGGCATCGGCGGCCACGGGCACCTCGACTGGGGCGAGACGCCGGTGCCCTTCATCGTGTGGGGCAAGGGGGCGGTGCCGGGCGCGACCGCGAGCGTCCCGCGCTCGGTGCTGGAGCTGGCGCCGACCTTGGCCGGCCTGCTCGGCGTCGAGGCCCCCGCCGCCGCGCGCGGCCGCCCGCTGGTGCCGGCCGCTCCACGCCGAGCAGGTCGGCGATCGTGGCGGCAAGCTCGAGCACCGAGCGCGGCTCGCGAGTGGTCGCTCCGGGCGCCGCGCCCTCGCCCCAGACGACGAACGGCACCGGGCTCTCGCCCCAGTCGAGGTGCCCGTGGCCGCCGATCCCCCGGCCCTGGCCGTGGTCGGCCATCAGCACGACGGTGGCGCCCTCGAGCTTGCCGCGCTCCTCGAGGAACGCGAGGAACTCGCCGACGCGGCGGTCGGTCTCGGCGAGTTGCTCGAGGTACTCGGCGTTGCGCACGCCGCGCACGTGGCCGAGCTGGTCCGCGGCGAGCAGCTGCAGCACGAGCAGGTCGGGGTCCTCCTCGTCGACCACGCGGCGGGCCTCCGCCGCCAGCGAGTGGTCGATCCGCTCGGTGGGCTGGACGGACGTGACCGAGCGCACCACCTCCTCGCCGAACGGGTCCAGCAGGTGGGCGATCCCGACGAGCCGGCCCCGGCGTCCGTTGCGCTCGAGGACGTCGAAGATCGACTCGGTCCGGACACCCAGGCGGGCCACGAAGTTGGAGCGCATCCCGTGCTCGGCCGGCGTCGCGCCCGTGAGCATCGACGAGAAGCAGACGACGGTGCGCGCCGGATAGGCCGGCTCGACTGCGAGGTACTCGGTGCCCTCGCGGGCCAGGCGGTCGACGACCGGAGCACGCGCCTGCCAGAGCCGGCCGCGGTGGCAGCCGTCGATCACGATCACGTAGACGCGGCGGGCAGGCGGCGGGCTCGTCGGGATGCTCCGGGTGCGCTCGGGGTAGCGCGGCATTCGGGTCTTGGCGAACCGGCATCGGGCGACGAAGCCGAGGGCGGCGGCCAGCGCGGCGGACGTCGCGACGGCGGCGATGGACCCCGCTGCAGGCTCCTCGGCGAGGAGCGTGGCGGCGCTGACGGTCATCAGCATCTTCGGCACCTGCTCCAGGGCGTTCCCGCTCGTGGGGTCCGAGTTGGTGAGGACGAGGCGCCAGAAGCGCAGGCCGTTGAGCCAGGGCGCGCCGGTGCGGAGGTGGTAGTAGACGCTGCCCCACACCACGACCGTGAAGACGAGCCAGCCGGCGAGGGCGCCGAGCAGGAGCCACGGCGCACGCCAGGGCTCGAGCAGCGGGACCGAGAGGGCGAGCGCCAGCCACAGCAGCAGGCGGCCGCGGAGCGGGAACGCGAAGCAGGCAAGCACGGCCGAGAGGGCGAGCGCGCCGGCCACGGCCAGGAGGATCGAGCCGTCCGGGGCGAGGCCGACCGGCACGGCCGCGATCAGCACCAGGACCGGGTAGACGATCGAGAACGGGCGGCCCTCGTTGAAGACGTTCCAGGCGCGAGCCGCCCAGACCTCTGCGGCTCCCGCCGCCCGGTGTCCGCTCTCGCTCATCGCCGGGCATCGTATTAGGGAGCCCTAACATCTGCGTTGCGGGAGACTTGGGAGGTGGCCGAGAAGCGACTGGGGGTGGGGTCGGCGCTCGTCGGCGGCGAGCTGGTCGAGGGCGATGTGACGATCGGCGACGGCGCGGTGGCGACGGTGGGCGTTCAGCCGGCCGGCCCCGGGGGCGTCGCCGTGCCCGGCTTCGTCGACCTGCACATCAACGGGATGGCGGGAATCGACTTCCTCACCACCGACGTGGCGGGCTACCGCCGCGCCGCCACGGCCCTCGCCGGCACCGGCGTGGTCGCCTTCCAGCCGACCCTCGTGTCGTCACGGGTCGACGCCTACTTGGATCCGCTGGCCGTCGCCGCCGAGGTCGCCGCCGACCACGCCGGGCTGCCGCTGGTCACCGGCGTCCATCTGGAGGGGCCTTTCCTCTCACCGCTCTGGCCGGGCGCGCACGACCCGGTCCACTTCCGCACGCCGGACGATGCCCTGGCGGCGCGGCTCGTGAACGCCGGCCCGGTGCGCACCATCACGCTGGCGCCGGAGCTGCCGGGCGGCCTCGATCTGACGGGGCGGCTGGCCGAAGCCGGTCTCGTCGTCGCGTGCGGGCACTCGGACGCCGACGCGCCCACGGCGCACGCCGCATTCGACCGCGGCGCCCGGGCGATCACCCACATCCACAACGCCCACCGGCGCTGGAAGCCGCGCGACCCCGGGCTGGGCGGAGTGGCGCTGGTGCGGCCCGACGTGACCGTGCAGGCGATCGTCGACGGCGTGCACCTCGCGCCGGAGTCCGCCTACGGAGTGTCCCTGGCCGCGGGCCGCCGCTTCTGCCTGGTGACGGACGCGATCGAGGCCGCGATGCGGGACGTCAGCGAGTCGGAGCTGGGTGGCCGCCGCGTGCAGATCCGCGACGGCGCGGTACGGCTGCCCGACGGCACGCTGGCCGGCAGCGTCCTGACGATGGACGAGGCGGTGCGGAACCTCGTGGCGTGCGGAGCGTCGCTGGCGGAGGCGGTGCACGCGGCGTCGGCGACGCCAGCGCGGCTGCTCGTGCGGGACGACCTGGGAACCCTCCAGCCGGGAGCGCCGGCGCACGTCACCGTCCTGGACGACGAGCTGCGCGTGGTCCGGACCTTGGTCGGCGGCGTCGAGGCGTTCGCGACCTAGGTCGTCTCCGTGACCTTCCCCAGCCCCGGCGGGGCATCCGGGTCAATGCCGCGCTTCAGCGCGAGCGCCAGCGCGAGCTGCTGCGCGCGGATCGTCGCCGGCAGCGTGCACAGCGGCTCCGGCAGTCCGCCCCGGTATGGCAGGTCCGCGCCAGGCGCGTCCGCCAGGCGCACCACCTGCGTTCCGGAGCGCTCCAGCTGCCGGGCCAGCTCTTCCACGTCCGCCGCGGCCGGTCCCGCGGCGCTCACGGCCAGCAGCGGGATGTCGCCGCGGGCGACCGTCACCGGCCCGTGCCGGAAGTCCGCCGCGGACCAGCCCTCGGCGCGCACGCCGGTGGCCTCGCGGAGCTTCAGGGCCGCCTCCAGCGCCACGCACATCAGATAGCCGCGGCCCACGGCGATGAGCTCGTCGGCGTCGCCCAGGGCCTCCGCCGCCCGCTCGGCCGGGCCCGGCTCACCGAGCAGCTCCTCGACCACGTCCGGCAGCCGCTCCCAGTCGGCGTCGCGCCAGGGCACCGGTCCCAGCGCCTCGGCGACCAGCGCGACGGCGGCGAGCTGGGCGGTGAAGGTCTTCGTGGCGGGCACGGCCAGCTCCTCGCCGGCGCCCAGCTCGATCTGCACGCCGGCGGCAGCCGCCAGCGCGCTGTCGGGGTCGTTGGTCAGCGCGACGGTGCGGGCGCCCGCGGCGCCGTAGCGCTCGAGCACGGTCACGATCTCGGGCGTGCGGCCCGACTGGCTGATCCCGAGCGCCAGCCAGCCGTCGAGACGCAGCTCGCCGCCGTAGAGCGTGACGAGGCTGGGCGCGGCGAGCGCGACCGGTCGCCCGGTGACGGCCTCGAGCAGGTAGCGAGCGAAGATGGCAGCGTAGTCGGACGAGCCGCGCGCGACGATCACCACGCCCGACGGTTCCTCACCCGAGAGGGAGGCAGCGATCTCCGCGCGGCGTGCGGTGAGCCCGCGCAGCACGGCGGGCTGGGCCGCCATGTCCGTGCGCATGCGCTCCGCGCTCATGGCGCGTCCGCGCGGTCGCTCATGACGCCCCCGCGTCCGTGCGCGTCTGGTGCAGCTCGATTTCGTAGCGGTCGCCGCGGAAGAGCGAGGTCGCGTAGTAGGCGGGCACTCCTCGGGTGTCGCGCGCGAGCGTGTGGAAGCGCAAGCCCGGAACGCCCTCGTCCACGCCCAGCAGCGGCGCCTCCTCGGCCTCGATCGCCACCGCGACCACTCGCTGGTCGGCCCCGCTGAGGCTGGTGTCATAGCTGTCCGCGAGCAGCTCGAACAGCGAGGCGTGCTCCAGGTCCGCGTCCTCGATGCCCGGGAAGCGCTCGGCCGAGAGATAGACCCGCTCGAGCGCCAGCGGCTCGCCGTCGGCGGTGCGGACCCGCTCGAACTCGGCCACCGGCGCGCCCGCGGCCACCTCCAACGTCCTGGCCAGGAACGGCCCCGCCTCGATCAGCTCGCGAGACCGGACGATCGCGCCGGGGGTCATCCCGCGGGCGCGCATGTCCTCGCTGAACGAGCTGAACAGCACGGCCTGGGCCACGCGCGGCTCCGCCACGAAGGTGCCGCGCCCGTGCAGGCGGTACACGAGCCCCTCGGTCACGAGGCGGTCGATCTCGGTCCGGACCGTCATGCGGGCCAGCCCGAAGTGCTCGGCCAGGACGCGCTCGGACGGCAGCTCGGCGCCGGGCCCCAGGGACGCAACCAGGCCCTCGAGGATCTCGCGCAAGGCCTCGCCCTTGGGCCGGTCGGCGGGGAGGCTGGCCGGGAGGCCGTCCGAGTCAGCGCGCGGCATGGGCCCTCCTCCGCGCGGCGGCCGCGAAGCCCCGCGTGAGGGCTACTGGGTCGGTGATCGCGGTGCCGATCACGACTGCGAACGCACCCGCGTCGAAGGCGGCGCGCGCCTGGTCCGGAGTCGCGATCCGCCCCTCGGCGAAGACCGGGCAGTCGAGCTCGGAGGCAAGCGCCTCGACGAGCTCGAGGTCGGGCCCGGCCGAAGCGGGCACGCCGGAGGCCGGCTCCGCGAAGGCGCCGCCCGGGGCACCCCCGCCCGTATACCCCGCCAGCGTCGTCGCCACGGCCGCCGTGCCCGCTTCGCGGGCGGCCAGCCCGGCCTCCAGGCAATCCACGTCGGCGAGCACCGGCACGGGCAGCGCTTCCACCAGGCCGGCGAGCGATACCCCGTCCGGCCGCGGCCGCAGCGTCGCGTCGACCGCGACGATCTCCGCTCCCGCCGCGGCGACCGCGCGAGCGTCCTCCAGCGACGGCGTGATGTACACGTCGCTGCCCTCCACGCGCCGCTTGCGGAGACCGATCACGGGCAGCGCCACCGCCTCCTTCACGGCCGCGACCTCCACGGCTCGGATCCCGGCGGCACCCCCGAGCGAAGCCGCCCGCGCCATCGCGGCGAGATGCGACGGCTCGGCCAGAGGGCTTCCGTCAGGCGCCTGCACCGACACCACGAGCCCGCCGCGCAGCCCTGCCAGGACCCCGCTCACGCCGCCTCCCTCCACAGCAGCCCGGGTTGCGGCCTCAGGTCCTCCAGCGCGGCCAGCAGCGCCGCCCCGGCGAGCGCGTCCCCGTCAGGCGGCAGCACCTCGGTGCCCGGTCGCCGCGACTGCACCTCGTGCGTGAACGGCTCCAGCAGCTGGGCGCCCGCCTTGAACACGTTCCCGGCGTACGACACGGCCGCCGGCTCGTCCGGCTCGAACAGCCGGTCCAGCGCGGCGCACGCCGTCAGCGCGAGCTCGCCCGCCGCTCCGGACAGGATCGCCGCGGCGTGCGGCTCGCCGGCCGCGGCCTCCCGCGCGACGTCGGCCGCGAACGCCGCCACGGCCCGCGGCGGCACCTCGGCCGAGTAGATGCGCTCGGGCAACTCCGGCAACGGCGCGTAGCGCCGCTCGGCCGCCCGCAGCAGCGCCGCCGAGCCGCCGCGGCCATCGGCGTGGCGCAGCGCCGCGTCGAGGCCGGCGCGCCCGATGGCGAAGCCACTCCCGGCGTCGCCCAGCAG
>JBKGUS010000149.1:0-17138 GCA_046462295.1 Thermoleophilaceae bacterium
GCCGGGTTGTCATCGGTGCGCGTGCCGCCGCATCCTCGCCGGCGATCTCCCGCAACAGCGTCTCTCCCTTGCGCCGTTGCTCGGCCTCGAGTGCGTTATGGTCGACGGCCGGGCCGACACCGCCGGCGGGGATCGAGGCCGCGGATGGGGCGGGCGAGTAGGCGTGGACAAGCACGAGCTCGGCGTCGAGTCCGGCGGCAAGCGTCGCCGCGACGCTCGCGGCGCCGCGTGCGTGCGGCGAGTCGTCGACACCGCACACGACCTTCCGGGGCTCGTCGCTCGGCTGGAGCACCGGTAGGGCGGCATCACCGCGGACGATCACGATGGGACGGTCGGACGTCCGGCTGAGCGCAGAGGAGACGCTGCCGAACAGGGCGGCCTTCAGCGCTCCACGGCCGCGAGACCCAACGACCAGGAGCGCCGCATCCTCCTCCTCCGCAACGTCGGCGAGCTCGTCGGCGGGCGCCCCGAAGAGCACACGAGGGTCGAACTCGACGGCGCCAAGCCGCCGCTTGAGCCGATCGAACATGCGCATCGTCTCGTCATGGGCGCGGTGCCGGCTCCGGTTCAGCTGCGCCTCGCTCCCGTACGGGAACGTGGGACGCTCCTCGACGACGTGCGCGACGATCAGCGCCGCCCTCAATCGCCTGCTGAGCTCCGCCGCGACGGTCACCGCAGCGATCGACTCTTCCGACCAGTCGACTCCACAGACCACTGACCGGGACATGGGTCACCTCCAAATCGCTCCCCAGCAGTCTTCCGCCGCTGCGAACACGCCCACATGGGGCCCACCACGCAACCGTGCGTCCAGGCGGAGCCCATCGTGAGCCGGCTGCGGCGTCCGCACGCCCGGCGGATACATGGGAGCACCCATATGCGCGCAGTCGCGCGCCGTCGACCATGCCCAAGGCAACGCGGCACGAAAGGCGGCGTCATGGCAGTACTGGGATGGCTCGCGCTGGGGCTGGTGACGGCACTGTTCGCCAGCGGCTTCCAAGCCGGCGAGGGGGAACGACGGGTCTTCGTCGTCCGCTGCGTGACCGCCATGGTGGGCGCCCTGGTGGGCGGCCTCGTCGCGGTCGCCGCTGGGGTCGGACCCATCGAGGACTTCTTCCACACCGGCACATGGCTCTGCGCCCTTGGCGGGGCCGTTCTCGCGCTGTTCGTCCACGAGCTGGCGAGGCCGTCGCGTCGCCGCCATGAGGGCACCGACCCCGACGTGCGCAGCTGGGCCGCCCGCCGGGCCGGAGGCGAGAGCGAAAAGCTCGATCGCAACTGGTGAGGCGGCTCAAGGCCGGCTCGGCGGAGCCCCCTAGGGTGCCCGGCCACGCCGGCTGAGCAGCCGGTGCCGCGCATAGAGCACGCCGAGCCCGATCGCCCCGGCGACACAGGAGGCGAGGAGGATCGCCAGCTTGGCTTCCTCGCGGAGCGCCTCCTCCTCGAACGCGAGCACCGAGATGAAGATCGCGACCGTGAATCCGATTCCCTTCAGGGGGGCGACGCCCCCGATCGCGGGCCAGTCGAGCCCCTCCGGCAGCCGTGCCGGCGTGAGGCGAACGAGCAGCCATGCCAGGAGCACTCCGCCGATCGGCGCCCCTACCACCAGCCCGACCGCGATTCCCAGCCCAACCTGGCTGGACAAGGCGTCGCGGATCTCGTCAACCGAGATCGCCACGCCCGCGTTGGCGAGCGCGAACAGCGGCAAGATCACGTAGGCGCTCCAGGGATGGAGCTGCTCCTCCATCCGGGCCAGCGGCGAAACCGCCTCACGCGCCGTCCGCGAGACGCTCCACATCGTGCTCTCGCTCAGCTCGGCATCCGGTGAGCGCGAGATCTCCGAAAGTGGCTCGGCGATCCGACCGCCGGCCACCTCGCGCGAATGGAAGGCCGCGGCCGGCGTGAGGAACCCGAGGACTACGCCCGCGATCGTCGGGTGCACTCCCGACTCGAGCGTCGCGACCCAGAGGCACGCCGAAAGGGCGACGTACGGCGCCATGTGCCTCACCTCCAGCCGCTGCAGGCCGACGATCGCCAGCACCACGCCCGCGGCACCCGCAAGCCACGCGAACGAAAGGCCCGCCGAGAAGAAGAGCGCGATCACCAGGATGGTGCCGAGGTCGTCCACCACCGCAAGCGTGAGCAGGAAGGCACGCAGCTCCCTGGGTGCACGCCGCCCCGCCAGGCCGAGGACCCCGAGCGCAAAAGCGATGTCGGTGGCGATCGGCACCGCCCAACCCCTCGGCTCGCCGCCGTCGAAGTTGATCAGCAAGTAGACGACCGCGCCCCCGACCATGGTGCCGAGCGCCGCCGCCACGGGCACCGCGGCCGTGCTCGGAGCCCTCAAGGAGCCGTGAAGCAGCTCACGCTTGACCTCTAGCGCGACGACGTAGAAGAAGACGGCCATCAGGAGGTCGTTGACGACGTGCAGCAGATCCTCCTCGAGCTCCAACGGGCCGACCTCGACGGTGACCGTTGTAGCCCAGAACTCCTCGTAGGAGCTGCCGGCGGCGTTGCTCCATACCAGCGCGGCCACCGCGGCAGTCATCAGCAGCGTCGCGCTGCCCGCCTCGAGCCTGAGGAAGCGCTCGAGCGGGCGCACCACGAGTCGCGGCACCGGGCGCTCCGAGCGCACCCAGGGGAGGCCGAGCCCGTGACGGCCCTGCGCGCGGCTTTGACGATCGTGGCGAGACATCGGCGGTTGCGAGTGGCTGAGAACGGGTCGCGCCGAGGAATGAGCTCTCAAAGCCGATTCAGGCGCCCCGGCGAGGGGCCATCTTCGGGACGCGCGGTCCTCCGACCAATGGGGCTCCGTACCCATCTCCATCGCCGCTGAACCGGCTTCCGCCGCGCAAATGGGGGTTTCCCCCAATGGTGACGCGCGCGCGAACGCCGCATCATCCGAAGGGTGGCCAAGCACCGGGGGCGAACCATCGCTGGATGCGTCCGGAGGCTGCGCGACAGGTTCGCCAGTTTCCGCGGCCGCGAGCCGCTCGGTGGGACGTCGCTCCTCACTCGAATCTTCTTGGCGAACGCCGCGGTCCTCGTCGCCGCGGTGGTGGCGCTCGCGATCTCCCCGATCACGGTGAGCGATCCGGTGGCGCTGCGGGAGGCCGGTGTGCTCGTCGCGGGCCTCACTGTTCTCCTGGTCGTGAACCTGACGCTGTTCCGCCGCGCCTTCGCGCCTCTCGTGCACTTCACCGAACTCATGCGGACCGTCGATCCGCTCCAGCCGGGACGTCGAATTCCCGTGCACAGCGACGACGGCGAGGTTGCCGAACTCGCCCTCACGTTCAACGAGATGCTCAACCGGCTGGAGCACGAGCGCCGCCAGAGCGCACGGCGCTCGCTCGAGGCACAGGAGGCCGAGCGCCAGCGGGTCGCGCGGGAACTCCACGACGAGATCGGCCAGAGCCTGACGGCCGTGGTACTCCAGCTCGACCGGCTATATCGAGCGGCGCCCGACAACCAGCGCGAGGAGCACGCCGAGGCCCGCGAGACCGCCCGCGAGACGCTCGAAGAGGTGCGTCAGATCGCTCAGCGGCTCCGTCCGGAAGCGCTCGACGAGCTCGGCCTCCAGACTGCGCTCGCCACGCTTGCGGAGCGGGTCTCCGAGCACGGCAGCGTGCGCGTGGTTCACCGCCTCGACGCCGACCTACCGGAGCTCAGCCCGGCAGCCGAGCTAGTTATCTACAGAGTCGCGCAGGAGGGCCTGACAAATGTGCTGCGCCATGCCGGCGCGTCGCACGCGGTGCTCCTGCTGCGAGGGGACGCCGAGGGGGTGACGCTCCAGGTGTTCGACGACGGACGTGGGCTTGACGGCTCGCGACCCGGCACCGGGATCCAGGGCATGCGCGAGCGCGCGCTGCTGGTGGATGCGGCACTCGCTGTCACGACCAGCCCACAGGGGGGGACAGAGGTGCGCCTCGAGGTGCCCTGCGGCGCGCGGTGACCACTCCGCTGAAGACACGCATCCTGCTCGCCGATGACCACGCCGTTGTGCGCAGGGGACTCAAGCTCGTGCTCGATGCGGAGCCTGATCTGGAGGTCGTCGCCGAGGCGAGCGATGGGGCCGAAGCGGTCCAGCTGGCGCTGAACGAGGAGGTCCATCTCGCCATCCTCGACGTGACGATGCCACGCCTGACCGGGATCCATGCAGCGCGCGAGCTCTCCCGCCGACGACCAGCGGTGCGCACTCTCATGCTCTCGATGCACGACAGCGAGCGCTTTTTCTTCGAGGCCTTGCGCGCCGGTGCCTCAGGGTACGTTCTGAAGTCGGTCGCCGACCGCGATCTCGTCGAGGCGTGCCGCGCCACCATGCGCGGCGAGCCGTTCGTCTACCCCGCGGCGGTGAGGGCACTCATCCGCGACCACCTCGACCAGGCGAGAGCCGGCGACACAATCCCCGAGGATCCGCTCTCTCCGCGCGAGTCCGAGATCGTCAAGCTGATAGCCGAGGGCCAGACTAGCCGCGAGATCGCCGACATGCTGGTGATCAGCGAGAAGACCGTGGAGCGCCACCGCGCGAATGTTCTCGCGAAGCTCGGGATGCGCGACCGCGTCGACCTGACCCGGTATGCGATCCGGCGCGGGCTGGTCGAACCGTAACGGACTCGCGTGTCGCTACGGGCGACATGACGTTATTCGCAAGTCGTCGCTGTCGCCGGGCTTACCAGGCCGTGGCAAGTCGGTTGCCGCGAACCGCCACGCGGGTACGCGAGCCCTGCAACGAGCAGAGGAGAACCGCATGGGATTGAAAGACACCAGCGGAGCGGGCCGAGTGGGCCGCGTGGTTCTAGACCGGGAGGGGCGGAAGCTCGGGAAGCTCCGACGCGTCTACGGCGACGGCGACCTGCCGAGGTGGGGAGCGGTCAAGTCGGGACGCTTCGGCAGGAGCCACCTCGTGCCGCTTCGCGACGCGCGCAGCGAGGACGACCAGATCCGGCTGGCCGCAACGAAGGACCAGGTCGAGGAGGCACCGCGGCCTCAGCGCGGCGACACGCTCTCGCCCGGTCTGCAGGAGCGGGTGCGACGCCACTATGCGGAGGGAGCGCCCCCACCGCACAGGGTCGACGTCGTCCCGGGCCGGCGCCGGCGGATCATGGCCGTCCCCCGCACTCGCGGCGCCGTGAGCGGCGCGTTGCTGCTGCTGTTGGGCCTGTGGGGTGGGCTGTCGCCGCTCGTAGGACCGTACTTCGGCTACGCGTTCGGAGAAGACGACGCGTGGAACGCCACCACGGACATGGTGTGGCTCAGCTTCCTACCGGCCGCGGCCGTGGTGGTCGGCGCCTTCGTCTTGATCGCCAGCACGAACCGGGTGAGCGCTGGGGTCGGCGCCTGGCTGGCGATGGTCGGTGGCATCTGGTTCGTGATCGGACCTGCCTTCAGCCTCCTGTGGGACGGCGGTGGGCCCGCCGCCCCCATTGGCCGTCCGCTTGGCGAAGAGGGCCTTCGCGTGACCGAGCTGCTCTGGTCGTTCTACGCGCTTGGGGCGGTGACCACGGCACTGGCGGCGTCCGCGCTTGGGCGCCTCGCCACGGTCGCGGTGCGAGACCTCGAGGCCGCGGACGAGCGCAGGGGCGCCTAGAAGGGTGCTCGCGGTTGAGCGTGAGCCCACTGTCAGCGCGCCGACCGTCGAAGGGGTAGTCTCGTCATAGGTGCGCCGGGAAGGCTGGTCGGCAGGGATGCCGCCATGCGCCAGCACGTTCACCGACCAGCCGCACCTCACCGGACCACCGTCGAGCTTCGCGCGTACGGACCCGAAGTGGAGGCGTCGCGCCAGGAGCTCGGGCGGGCGCGCCACCTCCTTGCCCGCGGCTAGGTCGAGCGGTGTCCCTGCGCTGGCGGGTGTTCGCCATCAACGCCGCGGCGCTGACCGCGGCCATGGTGGCCCTCGTCGTCTCCCCGCTGACGGTGAGCTTTCCAGTCGCAATGACGGAGCTGGTGGTGCTGACGGCCGGCCTGCTGGCGCTGCTCGTCGGAAACCTCGTCCTGCTGCGGCGCATCTTCGCGCCGCTCGAGAGACTGTCGCGCTCCATGCGCGAGGTCGATCCGCTGCGGCCGGGCAGCCGTGCGCCGGCCGTGGACGAAGACGCTGAGATCGCCGAGCTGACCGAGGCCTTCAACGAGATGGTGGACCGCCTCGAGAGCGAGCGGCGCGAGAGTGGGCTGCGCGCGCTGGCCGCGCAGGAGAGCGAACGGAGGCGGATTGCGCGCGAGCTCCACGACGAGATCGGGCAGGCCTTGACCGCGGTGATGTTGAGACTGGAGCGGGACGACGTGGCGAATGCCAAGGAGGGCCTGCGGGCTGCGCTCGAAGGGGTGCGAGAGATCGCGCGCCGTCTCCGCCCGGAGGCATTGGACGATCTGGGCCTGCGCAACGCGCTGCGTGCGCTCGTGGCCTCCGTTGCGCGTGACGCCCGCCTGAACGTCACGCCGGAGATCGAGCCCGACCTCCCGTCGCTCACGCCGGAACAGGAGCTGGTCGTGTATCGGGTCGCTCAGGAGGCGCTCACCAACGCCCTTCGTCATGCGGAGGCGGACACGCTGCGCTTCTCGCTGCGTGCTGACCGCGGCGAAGTCGTCCTCGTGATCGAGGACGACGGCCGCGGGTTCGACCCCAAGCGCGTACCGAGCGTTTCGGGGATGAGGGGTATGCGCGAGCGCGCGCTGCTGGTGCGTGGCCGGCTCGAGGTCGACTCCACCCCCGGCGGCGGCACTACGGTGCGGCTTCGTACGCCGGTATGAGTGTGCCGCTCAAGACGCGGATCCTGCTGGCCGACGACCACGTCCTCGTGCGCCACGGGCTCCGCATGGTCCTGAACGCCGCGCCCGATCTCGAGGTGGCGGCGGAGGCTGGGGATGGCGCCGAGGCGGTCGAGCTGGCCCTGGCGGAGGCGGAGATCCATCTCGCCGTGCTCGATGTGGCGATGCCGCGCATGACAGGACTGCAGGCGGCGGCGGAGCTCTCGCGACGCCGGCCAGACCTCAAGCTGCTGATGCTGTCGATGCACGAGAGCGAGCAATACCTGTTCGAGGCGCTCAAGGCGGGAGCCAGCGGCTACGTCCTCAAGACGGCCGCGGACCGCGACCTCGTCGAGGCCGTGCGGGCGGCGATGCGCGGAGAGCCGTTCCTCTATCCGGCGGCGGTCACGGCGCTGATCCGCGACTACCTGGCCCGGGAAGAGACGCCCGCCGACCCGCTGTCCCCACGCGAGCTGCAGGTCTTGAAGCTGATCGCCGAGGCGTTCACGAGCGACAGGATCGCCGAGGAGCTGTCGCTGAGCCGCCGCACGGTCGACCGCCACCGCGAGAACATCCTGGCCAAGCTCGGTATGCGCGACCGTGTCGAGCTGACCCGTTACGCGATCAGAAGGGGCCTCGTCGACCCCTGACGTTTGGGGACGGCATCCGCCGGGTTTGGGGACGGACCCCCATTGGCGGGCGGTGGCGGGTCGCCGAGCCTCCAGCCGATGGCTCGGCTGTTGCTATTCGTTCAACGACCCAGCGTCCTCTCCGATAGGGACGCGACCCGCTGGATGCTGGAGCAGGCCGCACCGCTGGCCAGGATCGAAGCGGTCGGCCGGGTGGAGATCACGCGCCTCCAGGCGCCGGCGCTGCGCGGCGGCAGGGACTGGCAATGGTTGATCGAGATGCACTGCGAGCGGGCCGAGGACGCCGCCCGCGCGGCGCGCGACGGAGCCTGCCGTGACCTCGTCGCCGACCTGCGGCTGCTCGGCATGCAGCCGAGCCTCATCCTTGCCGACAGCGCCGAGCAGGTCGAGGGCTGATGGCGCTCGCGGTGGGCATCTTCGCCCTGGCGCTCGCCGCCATCGCGAGCGAGCGCGTTCACCGGACCAAGGTCGCGTTGGTCGGCGCCGGGCTGATGGTGGTCACTCAGACGATCGACCAGGAAGATGCGATCGAGGCCGTCGACTTCAACACCATCGGCCTGCTCGCCGGGATGATGCTGATGGTCAAGCTGACCGAGACGACCGGCGTCTACACCTGGCTCGCCATCCGCGCCGGCCAGCTCTCGCGCGGGAAGCCGCTCGCCGTAACCGCTTCCCTCGCGGTGACGACCGCGGTGCTGTCGGCGTTCCTCGACAACCTGACCACCGTGCTCCTGATGGTCCCGATCACCTTCCTGCTGGCCGATGCGCTCGACATCGACCCGATCCCGCTCGTGATCATCGAGATCATCACGTCCAACATCGGCGGGACCGCGACGCTCATCGGCGATCCGCCGAACATCATCATCGCCGGGGCGACCGATCTGTCCTTCGGGGCCTTCATCGCGAACCTCGCGCCGATCGCGGCGCTCGCCTTCGTAGTCGTCACGGGAGGGCTGTACCTGGCGTACCGCGACAGGCTCCAGGTCCCGGAAAAGGCGCGCGAGCGGGTGATGGAGCTCGACGCCCGCGCGTCGATCGAGGACCACGAGGAACTGCTCCGCACCGTGCCCGTCCTGCTCCTGACGATCGTCGTCTTCTTCTTCCACCAGGTGCTGCACCTCGAGCCGGCCACGGTTGCCCTCGCCGGAGCCACCGCGATGCTGCTGACGACACGTCAGTCGCTCGAGGGCGCGCTCGCCGGGATCGAGTGGCCGACCCTCTTCTTCTTCCTCGGCCTGTTCGTGATGGTCGGCGCCCTCGAGGAGACCGGCGCCATCGGGGAAGTCGCCGACGGCGTGGCGGAGCTCACCGGGGGAAACCGGACCGCGGAGATCCTGGGCATCACCTGGGTGTCCGCAGTCGGATCGGGCATCGTGGACAACATCCCGTTTACCGCGACGATGATCCCGGTGGTCGAACAGCTCCAAGGGGGCAACGGCGGCGACGACGCCTACTGGTGGGCGCTGGCGCTCGGTGCCTGCTTCGGCGGCAACGCCACCCTGATCGCCGCCGCCGCCAACGTCGCCGCAGCCGGCATGGCCACGCGCGCCGGTAAGCCCATCGGGTTCATCACATTCCTGAGGGTCGGCTTGCCCGCCACCGCGATCTCGCTGCTGCTCGCCACCGCCTACATCGGAGTCCGATACCTATGAGTCCCGACCGCATCAGCCGCCCCCTCGTGCACGAAGCCCCGCTGCTCCGCAAGGACTCGACGGTGGAGGAGGCTGTCCGTGCGATCCTCGAGAGCGGCCTGCCCGCCCTGCCCGTCGTCGACGATCGCGGAGATCTCGCCGGAATCTTCGGCGAGCGCGAGTTCATGGCCGCGCTGTTCCCGGGTTACGTCGGCGAGCTCCGGTTCGCAGGCTTCATCCCGAAGCGCCTTGACGAGGCGCTCGAGAAACGAGCGGCCTGCCGCAGGGAGCCCGTCGCCCAGCACATGAACACAGAGCACGTGGACGTCTCCGAGGACGCCTCCGACGTCCAGGTGGCAGAGACCTTCCTGCACCACCGGGTGCTCATCGTGCCGGTCCGAGGTGACGGCGGCCTCAAGGGGGTCATCACCAGAAGCGACTTCTTCACCCGACTCGCCGAGCGCTTCTTGGAATGAGGCTCGCTCCGTGCCGGCTCCGACGCCCGTTGTTCCGCTTTGGAGCCGGCGGGTAGCCGCCCGCGATGACCCCGCCTCTCGGTTCCGTCCCGCTGGCGGTGGCGCCCGGTTTCGATCCCTTTCATGCCTTCCCGGCCGAAGCGCGGTTCGCCGACCACCGTCGCGGTCGTCGTCGTCTCGATCCTCGTCCATGGAGCCACCGCAGACCCCCTCAGCCGGCGCCTGCTCGACGAGGACCGCCAGGCGTAGCGGGTTCGCGACGGCTGTCGTCTCGATGACAACAGAACGTCGTTCCCGGCTCCGGCCGGACATGTCCATGGCAGACGGCTGACCACAGAAAGGCCAGGTGTTGTGCCAACGCGGGAGGAGAGGTTCGAGGGCATGTTTCGCGACCACTACGCGGCCGTGCGCGCCTACGCGCTTCGCCGGGCGCCGCGCGACGTCGTGCAGGACGTGGTGGCGGACACGTTTCTCGTAGCCTGGCGCCGGTTCGACGACGTACCGGGCGACGCGCTGCCGTGGCTCTACGGCGTGGCGCGCCGGGTCCTGGCCAACGAGCGCCGGTCGGCCGGCCGGCGCGCAGCGCTCGAGCAACGCGTCGCGACCGCCGCGGCCCCGGTCCAGCCAGGCGATCCGGGAGAAAGCGTAGGCGACGCCGAGCTCCTGCGCACAGCTCTCGCCAGGTTGTCCGATCGCCACCGCGAGGCGCTGACCCTGGTGGCATGGCAGGGCCTCTCGCGCTCCCGCGCCGCCCGTGCCGCCGGCTGCAGCCAGGCCAACTTCGCTGTCCGGCTCCGCCGCGCCCGCGCTCGGCTCGCGGCCGAGCTCGGAGCCCTGGAGCGACCGGCCGTCGCACCCAAACGCGATCGTTGGAGGCAAGCTGATGCGTCATGACCGGGACATCATCGAGAGGCTTGCGGCGGCGGACCCGGTGCCCGGCGCGGAGCGGCTGACACCCGAGGAGGAGCACGATGCCGACGCGCTGCTCGCGCGCCTGCTGGCACAGCCGGCGGAGCCGGACGCGCCGAGGCGCCGGCCGCGGCACCCGCGCCTGCGACGCCTGACGCTCGCCGTCGGCGGAGCTGCCGGTGCGGTCGCCGTGGCAATCACGGCGATCAACCTCGGCGATTCCGACTCGCCGGAGACTCGCGTCGCCGACCAGGCGGTCGCCGCGAGAACGATCGCGGCGGTGACTCAGGAGAATTCGGTCTATCACGTGCTTCAGCGCAAGCGAGGATTCGGCAACGTCGAGGGCGCGAACATCGGCCCCTTCCTCATCGAGACGTGGCACGCCTCGGACGGGCGCATGCACGAGAAGGTGTTCCGGGATAGAGGAGGCCGCCGCGGACGGCTGCTCGAGGAGACCGCCGGCAGGGGCCCGTCGGGCCGCCGCGTCGGGGACCTGCTGCGGTACGACCCCAGGCAGAACACGCTCTATCCGAGCGGCATCGCCTGGGGTGAGGACGCCGACGAGCTCCCGGTCATCGACCCAGCCGGCAATCCCGGCGCAAATCTCCGCGAGCTCGAAGCGCGAGGTCTGCTGCACGTAGCCGGCCCCGCCGAGATCAGGGGGCGGCGGGCCTACCGGCTTGAGTCGGGTCCGATTCGCCGCTCCGGGGACGGCACGGCGCGTTTCGAGTACGTGGTGGACAGCGAGACGTACCTTCCGATGCGGCAGCGGTACTCGCTGCGCCGCGGCTCGCAGATTCTCGGGTTCGTCTCCGAGTTCCTCGTCTACGAGCGGCTTCCGCTCGACGCGCGCAGCCGAGCGCGGCTCGATCTCGACCCACACCCGGGCGCCACCTGTGCGATTGGTGCGGGCGAGGCGCGGAAGCGGGAGCTGGGCTTCGCCAACCCGTGCTCGCGCCAGGGCCCAGGCTGACCAGGGAAGCGGCCGGGCTACGTTCCGCGCGCGCTGTTCGTGTGGCAGAGGAGCCGTCCGCGGATCTCCGTCGAAGACAGGTGCGTCACATGCTGCGCGCAACTACCAGCGTGCAGGAGAACAACGTCAAGACGAGCGTCGCCGCGACGGTGACGGCCACCATGCGCCGTCCTCCGCGGGCCGAGCCGCCGGAGCGGCGATGGTAGTGCAGCGTCCCGAGTGTGACGAGGATCCCGAGCCCGAGGAACCAGGGCTCGTAGAAAAGGAGATCCCAGGCGAACTGCGCCTGCTCGTCGCGCGAGGCCCAGCCGTCGAACTGGAGGTGAATGACTCCGAGCGCGTGCAGCGGCTTGGTGACGTATGCGGTCAGGGCGTGCGATGCCGCGTAGGCCGACCCCGCCAGTGCCGGGACGATGACCAACCAGCGAGGAAGCCGCTGTCCCCACGGCCGGACGAGCGCCAGAGCGCCGATGCCCACCAGGAGGATGCCGACTCCCGCAATCAGGCTTGCTCGCCGCATCGCTGCCGGGTCCTCGAATGTCCCGGCAAGGCCAAGCGTCCCGCCTAGTCCCTGATAACCGCGGACGCCGACGGCATATGCGATGGCCCATGCGGACGCGGCGTATCCTGCCCAAGCCAGCGAGCGCGGGCGCCGCGCCTTGGCACCCGCCGGCAGACTCGTCCGCCGGCGCGGCACCATCTGGAATCGCCTGTCACGCAAGTCGTTACGAGGAGCAAACACAGCAACGACGCTAGCGAGGCAGGAGCACCCGACAGTACGGATACCACGAGTCCGAGATCGAGCATCAGTGTGGCGACACAGGCCGCCAGTCCAGCGGCGATCGAGCGCGCCACGGGCGCGTGCGCATTCATCACCGCGCCCGTACCCGACCGGCGGCGCGTTCGCGCCGCTTGTCAGCGCACTGACATTTCACCGCTCCTGCTGCTCGGTGGTGAGTCGGATGCCCATCAGGGGTACTTCGAAGGGAGACGTGACGACCTCTGAAGCTAGTGAGGGACGGGTCGAGCAGGATCTCGCTCGCGCGCCGGTCCTCACCACCGACGACCGCCGGGCGCTCTTGCGCTTCATGCTCATGATGCGCTCCACCGAGGAGCGTGCGCTCACCCTGTACCGCCAGGGCAAGGTGCCGGGCTCCTTCTACGACGGCCGCGGCCAGGAGGCCACGGCCGTTGGGCCTGCCTTTGCGCTCGGGCCGCGCGACCGCGCCTGCATCCTGCACCGCGACCTGGGCGCCCACTTCGTGCGCGGCGTGAAGCCAGGGCCTGTGCTGGCCCAGATGATGGGTCGCGCCGGCGGCGTCACGGGCGGCAAGGACGCCAACATGCACTTCGCGGACCAGCGGCTCGGCTGCGTCCAGATGGTCTCGATGCTGCCCGACATGGCGCTTGTGGCCTGCGGCCTGGCGATCGCCTTCCAGATGCGACGCGAGCCCCGGGTGGCGATGACCTGGTTCGGCGACGGCGCCACCGCCAACGGGCAGTGGCACGAGGCCATGAACGTCGCGGGGATCCGCAAGCTGCCGGTCGTGTTCGTGCTGGAGAACAACCAGTGGGCCTACTCGACGCCCAACGAGCTTGAGTTTGCGGTCGACCCGGTCGAGCGAGCGGCGGTATACGGGTTCCCGGGCGAGAAGGTTGACGGCAACGACGTCGAGGCCGTCTTCCGCGCCGCCGCCGCGGCCTGCGAGCGGGCACGGCAGGGCGGCGGGCCGACGCTGATCGAGGCCGAGACGATGCGCATGCACGGCCACGGGGCGCACGACGACATGCGCTACGTGCCAAAGCAGATGTTCGAGGAGTGGGAGGCGCGCGACCCGATCCGCCGCTACGTGGAGCGCCTCGCCTCGGATGGCATCGACGTCGACTCCATCCAGGCCTCGGTCAAGGAGGAGCTCGACCGCGCCACGGAATGGGCGCTCGATCAGCCGATGCCGGAACCGAGCGAGGCCACCACGGGAGTCTTCGCCGAGGCGGACCCTGAGCTCGGCGACGGCGAGGCGCCCTGGTCGCGCTGGGCGGACGGCAATGCCTGAGCTGACGTATCTCCAGGCGATCTCCGACGGGCTGCGCGAGGAGATGCGCGCCGACGAGTCGGTCTTCTGCCTGGGCGAGGACATCGGCGCCTTCGGCGGTGCGTTCAAGGTCACGGAGGGCTTCATCGAGGAGTTCGGGGCGGACCGGGTCTGGGACACGCCGCTCGCCGAGAACGCCATCGTCGGCACCGCGGTGGGCGCGGCGGTGGAGGGTCTGCGGCCGGTGTGCGAGATGCAGTTCGCGGACTTCATCTCGTGCGGGTTCGATCAGCTGGTGAACGTGGCGGCCAAGCTCCACTACCGCCAGGGGCTGTCGGTGCCTCTCACCGTGCGGCTGCCCTCGGGGGGTGGCTTCTCGGGTGGCCCGTTCCACTCGCAGAACCCGGAGGCCTGGTTCCTGCAGGCCCCGGGGCTCAAGGTCGTGGCCCCCTCCACGGCCGCGGACGCCAAGGGGCTGATCGCCGCAGCGATCCGCGACCCCAATCCGGTGCTCTACATGGAGCACAAGCACCTCTACCGGCGTGCCAAGGGCGACGTCCGCGAGGGCCGCTACGAGACCCCGATCGGGGAGGCGCGCCTGGCCCGCGAGGGCGCGGACCTCACCGTGATCACCTACGGGGCGATGGTCTTGACGGCGCTGGAGGCGACCGAGGACCTCGACGGCGCCTCGATCGAGGTGGTCGATCTGCGTTCGCTCTATCCCTACGACCGCAATGCGGTCCTCGCCAGCGTCCGCAAGACGAGCAAGGTGGTGCTCGTTCAGGAGGCCACGCGCTCCTGTGGAGTCGCCGCCGAGATCGCCGCGCTCATCGCGGAGGAGGCGTTCGAGGATCTCGACGGGCCTGTGCTGCGGGTCACCGCGCCGGACGTCCCGATCCCGTTCAGCCCACCGCTCGAACGCGCCGTGCTGCCGCAGGTCGATCACGTCAGGGAGGCGTGTCGTGAGCTCCTCGCCTACTAAGGACGGACTCGTGGAGGTCACGATGCCCCAGATGGGGGTCTCGATCGCGGAGGCCACGGTCGTCGAGTGGAGGAAGCAGCCCGGCGACCAGGTCCACGCCGACGAGCCGCTGCTCGAGATCTCGACCGACAAGGCCGAGAGCGAGCTGCCGGCACCGGCGACCGGGCGGCTCGCCGACGTGCTGGTGGACGCGGGCGAGACCGTCGACGTCGGCACCGTGCTCGCCACGATCGAGACGGCCGCGGAGCCGGCGCAAGCCGGAGGGCAGCCCGCGGCGGCGGCCGGCAACGGGGGCGCCCCGCCCGTGACCCCGGTCGTGCGGCGCATGGCGGACGAGCACGATCTCGACCTGTCGAAGATCGAGGGCAGCGGGCGCCGCGGCCGGGTCACGAAGAAGGACGTGATCGCGTACATGCGAGGCCGGGAGGAGGCCGCGCCGGAGGCGGAGCCGCAGCCCGCGCTGCACATGGAGTCGCCCTACCGCGAGGAACCTGCAGCCGAGCCCGCGGACGCCGTCCAACCCGGCGGGCGCGAGCTCTCGGTGATGCGCAAGCGGATCGCGGAGCACATGGTGCGCTCGCTGCAGACCGCCGCGCACTGCACCACGATCGTGGAGGCCGACATGAGCCGCATCGAGGCGGCGCGCGGCAGACGCTCGTACCTGCCGTACGTCGCGCGCGCCGCGATCGACGCCCTGCGCGAGCACCCGTACCTCAACGCCACGTTGAACGGCGAGCTGCTGACCGTGCACGAGCCGGTGCACCTCGGAATCGCGGTGTCGCTCGGTGACGAAGGGCTGATCGTGCCGGTCATACGAGACGCCCACGAGCTCTCGCACGAGGGGCTGGCGAGCCGCATCGAAGACCTCGCGGGCCGGGCTCGCAGCAAGCAGCTCTCCCCCGACGAGCTGCGCGGCGGCACCTTCACGATCACCAACCCGGGCGCCTTCGGCGCCCTGCTCGCCACGCCCATCATCAACCAACCGCAGGTCGCCATCCTCGACCTCGAGGCGGTCGTCAAGCGGCCGGTGGTGGTGACCGACGCCGACGGCCGGGACAGCATCGCCGTGCGCCCGATGGCCTACCTCTGCATGTCGTGGGACCACCGCGCCCTGGACGGCGCCCAGGCCGCCCGGTTCCTGTCCTCGCTGAAGCGCCTGATCGAGGGCCGCAGCGCCTGGCCGGCCGGCCGGTCGGGTAGCTGACACTCCCAGCCTCCGCCGACTCCCCCCGGGTATGAGCAGCGCATGGAGGCGGGCAGTCTGCTCCGGGCACCGGGCGTCCTCCGCGGCACTCCGATCGCCCGGAGGGCTGCACAGCACCCGGCGTGGGTCGCGGCGGCTGGCGTGGCGGTCCTCGCGGTGCTCCTCATCGCGCTCGAAGGGCTGCACGACGTGGCCCAGACCGGCCTCAACGGGCTGACACTCGGCTCGATCTACGCGCTCGGCGCGGTCGGCCTGACGCTTGTCTACGGGATCCTCAAGCTCGTCAACTTCGCCCACGGCGACTTCCTCACTTTCGGGGCCTACATGGCCTTCCTTGCGAACATCACGTGGGGCCTACCGCTGGCTGCCGCTGTGCTCTTCGCAATGGCGCTGACCGCGGCCCTGGGGCTGCTGTTCGAGCGCGTGATGTGGGGGCCGATGCGGGAGCGCAAGGCGGGCCTGCTGCAGCTCCTGTTGATGGCGATCGGACTGGCGTTCCTGATCCGCAACGCGATCCAGTTCGCCTGGGGCACCGAGGTGCGCGGCCTCGACGTGAACGTGACCGCGTCGGTCGAGTTCCTCGGTCTGCGCATCGGGCGCACCGAGCTGATCGTCATCGTCGTGGGCGCCGCCGTGCTCGTGGCCGTCGGCCTGCTGCTGCGCCTCACGCTGCTCGGCAAGCGGATGCGGGCGCTCGCCGACAACCTGGAGCTCGCGGAGACCGCGGGAATCGACACCGAGCGCGTCGTCCTCTACACGTGGCTGTTCGCCGGCGCGTTGGCGGGCCTGGCGGGCGTACTCGCCGGGGCCATCACGAACGTGCGCCCGGAGATGGGCTTCGCGCTGCTGCTGCCGATCTTCGCCGCCGTGATCCTCGGAGGGATAGGAGACGCCTTCGGCGCGCTGGCCGGCGGCCTCGTGCTCGGCGTGATGATCGAGTGGTCCACCCTGTTCATCGACTTTCGTTGGAAGACCGCCGTGGGCTTTGCGGTGCTCATCCTGGTCCTGATCGTGCGGCCGCAGGGGATATTCGGAAAGGCGCGGGCGATATGAGCGAGGTGGCTCCCCTAGCCGTCTCGTTCGAGGCGTTCACCGACCTCGGCTTCTGGACCGGTGTCGGAGTCCTGGCCGGCACCTACACGCTCTTCGCCCTCGGGCTGCAGTTGAACGTCGGCTACACGGGCATCATCAACTTCGGGCAGGCGGGCTTCATGGCGGTCGGCGCCTACACCATGGGGATCCTGGTGGTCAAGGCCGGCTGGTCGTTCTGGCTGGCGCTTCCCGCGTCGGTCGCCGTGGCGATGCTCTTCGCGCTCATCGTCGGGCTGCCCTCGCTCCGCCTCCGCGCCGACTACCTCGCGATCGCCACCCTCGCCTTCGCGGAGATCATCCGCTTCTCGGCCCAGAACGCGCGCGAGCTCACCGGCGGCAACCAGGGACTGTTCGGGTTCGAGTCGGAGTGGGCCGGCGTGTCGGAGACCATCGAGGGCTGGCTCGAGTCTATCGGCTCGAGCGAACCGGAGACGCAGTTCCCGCTCT